>NZ_JBMDKA010000006.1:0-236108 GCF_057809475.1 Flavobacterium sp. FG19
TGGTAACAGCTTGTTTACATTTTAATTTTTTTTATATTCCTGTGGGGTTTTTCTTCTTTACATTGCTTTTTCTTTATTTCGAGCCTGTTGTATTATCCTGATTTTACGAATATCGCAATCCAAAACCACCTCAAACACGTTTCTACACATTAAACAACACTAAGAATCTTATCTTAAAATCATCAACAACCAATTAAATACTCCGTTAGATTCACAACAAACAACCAAAATCTGTTTTACTAAATACATACCTTATTAAAATAAACCTCTTTCTACCTTAATATCATATACATTCCACTTATATAACTAAATACCTTTTGAAACATATCAATTATCTCCATACATATACATATACATATACATATACATATACATATACATATACATATACATATTATACAATTATCCCGTTTAATTACCAGCACCATCAAAAGCAGCTAATCCTAAAACTAAAAAAGAATCTACATTTTTAAATATATTCCTTCCTGTTTAACATAACGACATTTCCCTCCTTTTTTCGGGTTTAAAACAATCGTATTATCTTCTATATAATACCAGCATAACAATTACAACACAAATTACCACAATAGTCTACATTATTTCTGAATCCCAGCAATAAAAAACAGTAAGCACACTAAATTTAACAACATAAAGAACAATCACCTCAAAACAAAACACAAAACATTAATATTCAATATTTTAACAATTTAATTTCCAAATCATCAAAAGATATTTCATTTACAAATCCTTAATTTTGAAATCATTCACATGTTAAATTTACTTCCACAAATGTTAAATATGAGTAAAGCACCTTAAAACTCTAATCAATTTACTTATTTTTGTAATACACACCACAGGAAAACGACTCTGGTACTTTTATTTTCAACTTTTGTTAAGAATAAATTCTTACCCGATTGATTCCCGAAGATCAAAAACAGCTGTTTTGAATACCACTTCGCTTCCGGGTGTACAAAAATTGTATAATACCAAATAGCCCCCAAGACTATGAAAAAAATTACTCTAATGATTTGTTTACTGCTGACAGCTGCCGGCGTAAACGCACAACAGGAAAAAGGAATTATTGGATACAATAATTGGCTGGACAATTGGACCGAATTTAAACCTCATAAAACTGAGTCCAAAGAAGCAAATCAAATTTTAGCCGGAAATATTACTGAGAACACAAAACTTCTGAAGAGGAATGTTTATATTCTTCAGGGAAATGTTTATGTAACTAACAATGCTGTTCTTACTATTGAGCCTGGTACCGTAATTATTGGTGATGCTGATTCTAAAGGAACACTGGTTATCACAAAAGGAGCTCAGATCATGGCACAAGGTCAGGAAACAGATCCTATTATATTTACCTCAAACCGCAGTATGAAAAAAGCCGGAGACTGGGGAGGAGTGGTAATTCTTGGTGACGCTCCTATTAATAAATTTGGAAGTGCCGGTTCTTATAATATGGACCTTGATCCTTCTCTTACTGTATACGGAGGAAGCAACACAGCCGGAAACTCTGGTGTCTTAAAATATGTGAGAATTGAATTTGCAGGTAAAAAAGTAAAAGGAGCCGATACTTTTAACGGACTGACTGTTGCCGGAGTAGGAAATAAAACAATTCTTGAGAACATCATGGTGAGTTACTCAGGAGGTGATTCATTTGCTTTCTACGGTGGAGATGTAAATGCTTCTCAATTGGTTTCCTATAAATCAATTAACGATGATTTTAAATTCACTCAGGGAATCCAGTGTCGTTTATACAATTCTTTAGCCGTTAGATCTTCTTATTTATCAAGTAATAAAGATGGTTCAAGATGTCTGGAAGTAAAAGCTTATGAAAAGAAAAGCGAAACTGACTTTACCAAAAAAGCGACTTACGTTGCCGCTTCGAATATTACAATGTTAAATGACAGTGAAAATATTAAAGGCGATATTCAGGCAGGTCTGGTAAAAGAAGCTGTATATGTTGGAGAAAATGCCTCTTTGGAATTAAAAAGAAGTGTGGTTTCCGGTTTTAACCCTGCAGTTCTTTTAGACAGTAAAACTGAAGTTAATTCAGAAAACCTAAAGAAAATCAAATTTGAAGAAATGTTTTTCAACCAATGCAGCGGAAACATATTTACAGAAAACAGAAGTGATAATGCTGATTTAGAAAACTGGTACGGCAACAGTATCTTCTTTAATGTTTACTCACAAACTGATAATAAAGAAACTTTTGTTGATGTATACAACGCCAGAAGACCTGACTTCAGACTTCAGTTAGGAAAAATAACAGCTTCCAGCGGTAAATAAATAAAGATTTATAACACTCTATATTTTGCTGTACTATAATAAATTTTAGTACAGCAATTTTTTTTTAATACTATTCAAGTAAATGGAACTAAAATTCAGCCACATCGATATTTTAGTAAAAGACCTTCAAACTGCCTGCGATTACTATTCCCAAACACTCGGGGCCTCAATTTCAAAAAAGTTCACCTGGCAGAGAGATGAGCTTCATGTTACGTATGCCATTGTTAGAATAGGTCAGGAAAAATTTATGCTCGTACAGCCATTTTCAGGAAACCTTAAAGAACTGCTGGACCATAAAGGCGAAGGAACTATTTACCGACACTGTTATTCGGCTCCTGATATTGAAGCCGTCTTTGATGAATTAATCGCTTCTGGTGTCCTGCCTGAAGATGAAAACGGAAAACCTTTATCAAAAGAAAAACTGAATACTCCAAGCGGAATCCGAATTATCTGGCTTCCTAAACGCTTTGGTGATTTCTCTATTGAAATACTAGAAGAATCGGGACTTCAGGAATTTATGAATGACGCCTTTCAGGAGAATTAATTAAAAGTATATACGTTTCCTAACAGTAATCCCGGCTCTATTTTATTGTCCAATAAAAGCAAACAGGTCTTATATGACTCATTTCAAATCATCATCCGGTACTAATTTATTAAGTCTTCAAAAGGTAAAACAGAATATTTTAAGCCAGCCTGTTCAGTTTAATGAATATACTATTATACTCATCAAAGAAGGAGAAGGAACCTTTTATTCTGATTTTGGAACTTTTCCTTTTAAAGGTCCCGTAATGCTTTTTGCAACTCCTTTGCAGCTTATTTATATTGAAGAAACAGATAAAATTCAATACGAGATATTACAGTTTCATAGTGATTTTTACTGCATAGAATACCACCGTGAAGAAGTTGCCTGCAACGGTTTGCTCTTTAACAATATTTACATAGAACCATCAGTTAAACTAGAACTTATCGATCAGCATGTTTTCAATACTCTCAGCGACCAGATTACGCAGGAACTTTCTGCTCCGGCTCCTTCAGATATAGTGCTCAAATCATTGCTCCAGCTTTTTTTAGCAAAATCCAGTCAGATCAAAACCCGTGAACTCGATAAGAACTCTGATTACGTAACCCGGGATGAAGAAATGGAGCGTTTTAAAAGTTTACTTGAAGATAATTTTCTGACTCTTAGAAAACCTGCTGACTATGCTGATCTTCTCCGAATGTCAACCAACAACTTTACAAAACGCTGTAATAAGTATTTCAGAAAAACACCTTCACAAATCATTACTGAAAGGCTAATACTGGAAGCCAAAAAGAAACTTCATCTGAGCCGAAAAAGCATTAAGGAAATTGCTTTCGCACTTCATTTCAAAGATGAATTCTATTTCAGCCGTGTTTTCAAAAAATTCACTAATGAATCCCCTCAGACTTTCAGGGAAAAAACCGGCATCTCAATCGCTGCAGATTTGTACAGGTAATATCACTTTTTATCCATGTTTCAGGCTAGATGCCGTATGTAACTTTGTTATAACAAAAAAACAAATTACATCATGAAACATTTTATCATTCAACTCGCCAAATTAGAAGATCTTGCCAAAAATGTAACCCGATTTGGCATTGTCGTAGTTTTTATCTGGATAGGTGCTCTTAAATTATTCACCTATGAAGCAGACGGCATCGTGCCTTTTGCTGCCAATAGTCCTTTTATGAGTTTCTTTTATAATACGCCGGAAGAGTATAAATCTCATCAAAATAAAGAAGGAGAGTTTATAAAGGAAAATCATCAGTGGCATGTTCAGAATAATACCTACGGATTTTCAGAGGGACTTGGTATTTTTTTAATTATCCTTGGTATTCTTCTCGCCCTTTACAAAATACTGCCGTTATGGAGTATGGCTGGCAGTGTCCTGATTATACTTATGACATTGGGCACTTTATCATTCCTTATTACAACACCCGAAAGCTGGGTCCCGGATCTTGGTGATTCCGATTATGGTTTTCCTTTTCTTTCGGGACGCGGAAGACTCGTTCTTAAAGACATCGTAATTCTGGGAGGTGCCCTGATCACCTTAAGTCAGACTGCCCAATTTTATTTAAAGGAAAACGACAGTAAAACCTCCGGGTTCTAAAAATCTATTACCGAAAATAAAGGCACCTGTACAAATAATGAATTTACCTGCTCTCTCTAGCCTGAAACCTTAAAGAATATACAGCCATTCTAATTATTTTTTAATAAAATTTTAATCTTAGTATAAAAAGTTCTGTTTCAATCAATACATTTGTATTCAGTCTAAATAAGAATTAATTACAAATATTTCACATGAAAACAAAACTTAAAACACTTAAAAGCAATGCTTTAACAAAAGTGTTTCTACTGTTTTTGATCCTATTTATTTGCTCAGAAACAGCTTTCTCTCAGTCTTACGGAACAATCTCAGGTAAGGCAGTCCTAAAAGATGGAAATTTTTTACAGGGTGCCGCGATAAAAATCTCCGAATTGAACAAAACAACAACTACGGATTCTGACGGTACTTACCAACTAAAAAATATCCCTTTTGGAACCTATTTAGTAGAAATAAAATTAAACGGTTACGAATCTTCTCCGGTTACTGTTACAGTTGACCAGAATACTATTGAAGCGACCGCTGATTTTGAACTGACCTATACTTCTCAGAAATTAGAAGAAGTAATTGTAAGTTCCGGCGGAAACCGATTTGCGAGAAAAGAAAGTGAAGAAGTTTCAAAAATGAAACTAAAAAACATGGAAAACCCTCAGGTGTATACCATTGTAAGTAAAGAACTCATGAAGGAGCAGGTTATAACAGATTATAACAGTGCTTTTAAAAACGTTCCCGGTGCAGGTATTGCCGAGGTTAGAAACCAGGGAAGAACTACCAATATCTCCAGAGGTTTTGCTACACCCCAGCTGGTAAGAAACGGAGTGGGCAGTTTTACATATACCACGATCGATCCTTCTAACTTAGAGCGTATTGAAGTAATTAAAGGACCTTCAGCAACTTTATTTGGAAGTACGATTTCTTCTTTCGGGGGACTCTTTAACAGAGTTACCAAAAAACCTTTTAATTTCTTTAAAGGTGAAGTATCGTATTCAGCCGGTGACTGGGATTTAAATCGTTTAACCGCTGATATTAATACACCGCTTAATGAAGAAAAAACAGCTCTTTTTAGAATTAATACCGCCCTGCACAGCGAAAGAAGTTTTCAGGATGCCGGGTTTAACAGAAGTTTTTTCATCGCACCTAGTTTTTCTTATGATATAAACGAAAGACTGACATTACTTATTGATGCCGAGTTCAGTGCATCAAAAGGAACTTCGCCAACACGTCTGGCACCTTACACAAAAACTGATGCCACAGCTCACAGCATTGAAGATTTAGGGATTCCTTATAAACTTTCATTTGCCAATAACACGGTTAATTATACCAGTCAGCAGTACAATATCTTTGCCCAGCTAAAGTATAAAATTTCTGAAGAATGGACATCGCAGACTATTGTTTCCCGTACAAGATCATCTTCTGAAGGTTATGTTGTACAATTGACTATGCTGAGTAACGAAACGCTTAGGCAGCAAGTTACTAATCAGGATTATCCTTATTACGGAACCGATATTCAGCAGAATTTTAACGGGGACTTTAAAATTGGAAGCCTTCGTAACAGAGTTGTAGCCGGTTTTGATTTCTACAGCCTTCGTGCCACACGTAATGATGCATCTGTAAACATGCCGGCTCTTAATTTCAGAGAACCTGGTGATGCTTACAATAATTTTACCATAGACAAAATAAAACCAATGTTTGCATCTGCCACCTATGTCAACTTCACATCCAATAACGAAAAAACATACAGTGCTTATGTGTCTGATGTACTAAACGTAACCGATAAATTAATCGTAATGGCCGGACTTAGAGCTGACCGTTACATCAATAAAGGTGCCTATTATCCAAGTACTAATACTACTACAGGTAATTACAACCAGACTGCATTTTCTCCAAGATTTGGAGCGGTTTATCAAATTGTTAAAGACAAAGTTTCTGTATTCTCTAATTATATGAACGGATTTAACAATGTGGGAGGTTCTGATTTTAACGGAGACACTTTTAAACCTAATCAGGCCAATCAGCTAGAAGGCGGATTCAAGTTTGACTTTAATAAAATCAGCGCCACTTTAAGTTATTATGATATTAAAGTAACCAATATAACCCGTGATGATCCGGATCATGCTAATTTTCAGATTCAGGACGGAACACAGTTAAGCAAAGGTTTTGAAGCCGAACTTATTGCAAATCCAATTAAAGGTTTAAACATTGTGGCCGGTTATACCTATAATGACAGCAGATTAACAAAAGCAAGTCCGGCAACAAATGGTTTACGACCAACTACAGCAGGCTCACCAACAACGGCTAATCTCTGGGCAAGTTACCGATTAACTGAAGGTGCAGCATCCGGTCTTGGATTTGGAGTTGGGGGAATTTACGGAAGCCAGTATTACCAGACTAATACTGCCACTTTTAAATTCCAGATTCCGGAATACACTGTTTTAGATGCTTCTGTTTTTTATGACAGACCGAAATACAGACTGGGTATCAAAGTAGATAACCTTACGAATGAAAAATACTGGTCATATCGTTTAGCAGCTCAAAACCCAACAAGAGTTACAGGAAATATTACCCTTAAATTCTAAGGTTTTAAATAAGACCATTTAAATGATATTATCTACATTTGGATTTTATTACAAATTATGACCAAAGGTTTTAAAAACACTATAAGACAAATACATTTGTGGCTCGGTTTAGCATCGGGCCTCATTGTTTTTATAATAAGTATAACAGGATTTCTGTATGTTTTTGAAGAAGAAATCCGTGATTTTTCAAACAAAGAATACCTTCATGTTCCCGCCCAGCAAAAGTCGTTTATAGGGCTGAAAGTAATAATTGAAAATTATGAACGTCTGGAACCTGAACTTAAAATCACGGCTCTGAAAATAAACCGGGAAGAAGCCAATGCAGCAGTTGAGATTTCAACGAAAAAGAAAAAAACATACTATTTTAATCCTTATGACGGAACTTTAATCAATAAGCAGAATGCCGACTGGTTAAATGTTGTATTGGAAATACACCGTACTTTGCTTTTGGGCGAATTTGGAGAATTGGTTCAGGGCTGGTCTGTGATCATTTTTATTATCATGCTCCTTACGGGACTTGTATTATGGTTTCCAAACCAAAGACGCTTAATAAAACAATCTTTAAAAATAAAATGGAGCGGTTCTTTTAAAAGAATCAACTATGATCTCCATCAGGTTTTAGGGTTTTACGCTTCTCTTGTTTTACTTTTAATTGCCTTTACAGGGATTTACTTCAGATATGATACGGTTAAAAAAACGGTAAGTTTAGTAACCGGAAGTACTTTAAGAAAAGGAGATGAAGTAGTTTCTAATCAAAAAATAGATTCAACCACCATTCCGGTAAGATACAATACCATTTATGAAAGTGCCAATTCCAGATACCCGGGAGCAGTCTCCGTTTCGTTTTCCATCAGAAAAACAGGCGAACTGCGCTTACGAATGACGTATCCAAATGACTGGGCAAGAAAACAAAACACCATTTTCTTCGATGGAAAAACCGGACAGATACTGCGGACAAAATTATACAAAGACAATACTGCGGCAGATGTTTATGAAGCCAGCAACCATGATCTGCATACCGGAGTTTTCTTTGGTTTAGCCGGAAAAATAATTTGGAGCCTGGTGAGTCTTATTGGGGCATCGCTGCCTGTAACAGGCTTTATCATCTGGTGGAAAAAAGGAAAAAAGAAATCTAAATCCGTAAAGATAAAAACCTGAAAATAGTTTCTTGTATGTTTATTAGTTTTAATCCTTTTCAGGATTAAAACTGCCTTTATCCGGATAGGGAATACTATTTCTTAATTCTTCTACACGTTTAGGATCAAATTTAGGCAGCTGCAATTCATTATTATCTTTCCACTTTTTAACCATTTCCGAAACCACTGCCGTCTTTTCAACTGAAGGAGAAAGGTCTCTGGCCATATAAAGGGTCTGTGACGGATAAGCTAATGAAGTTCCGCTTTGCTCAATAATATCCATCATCCTCAATAAAAGGTCTTCCTGTATTTCCTGTGAGGTCTCAAAGTTTAGCGCTTCTATATAGGCCGTAATCTCTACTTTTAAGGCATCAGCAGTAATGCCTGTAAAACGTACAATAGGAGGCGAATTTAAAACTGCGGGATGGGCATACAATAATGACCTGAGCTCTACCAGCAGATATCGCAGCTGATCCGGTGTGGTTTCCATCCTGAAAGTAAATACCGGATTAAAAATAAAACGATCCCGATGAGCAAAATTTTCTATTTTACTGGCTGATAACTGTCCGTTAGGAATCGTGACAATCGTACGTGCCGAAGTACGCAGTGTGGTAGAACGCATCCCTATCGATTCTACAGTGCCTTTAATATCATCAACCCGACAGTAATCCCCTACCCTTAACGGCTGATCGGCAATAAGGCTTACGCTGCCCACAAAATTCTCAATTGTTTTTTGTGCTCCCAAAGCCAGTGCGATCCCTCCTATCCCCAGAGCGGCAAGTCCGGCAGTAACATCGACTCCAATAATACCGAGTATTGCGATAATCCCTACAAAAACAATAGCAGCCTTGGTTGTTCTGCTTAAAAATAATATTACCGATATGGTCGATATACGGCCGCTTTTACTCATCCGGCTGCGGGTAAACATACTGACAAAGTCGGTCATTCTCCACAACAATATTAAAAAAGCCAGAACTCCAATGGTGATAATGATAATACTAAAACGCTGTCGGACAATTATAGAAATTCCCATTCGCTGGGTAAAAGCCACAAACAAAATTACCGTAAGATACATATGAACCGGCAGTGTTAATGCCTCAATGATAGCTGTTCCTTTTTCACTGTCAGCTTTTTTCCAGACCTTCTGTATAACAAAACCAAGTACAGAAATCAGGATTCTTGAAAGCAGATAGGACAATACCGTCATAAGTATCACTATAAGCCAATGACCAATAGGTACATTTCCCAGTTTTTTTTCTTTTAAAACACCTGGCAGTATTCTGTCTAAAAAAGTTTTTTCTCCTTTAATATCAGCTGATACAATAGATTCTATTGTCTCTGCTGAAAAAAGCCACAGGGCAGGCTGGCTGTCATCGGCCTGGTTTTCTACATAAAGCTGTATCGTTGTTTTGTTAGCAGATATACTTCCCACATGATCCACGCCGGTTGCCAAATCATCATCGGTACGTCCGGTTTCTTTATTACTGATAATAGAAGAAGGTGATAAATTACCGCCCTGATCCAGCAGCTGCTGAAAAGTTTTGGCTATTCGTATCCTTTCAGCTGTTTTACGGTACGAACGTTTACTAAGTACAAAATACTGACTGGCACGCAGGTAATTCTGATCGCCAATTGCTTTAATAAATCCGTTAACAGTTCCCTGAGGCGTTCTTCGTCCGAGAGAATCTTCGGGAGTTTTTGCGGGTTCTTCGCTTGTGTTTTTTGAACCTAACAGCTGAGCGGAAGCCGTATCCGGAGTTAGCAGCACTGCAGAAAAAAAAAGCAGATAAGACAGTAAACGCTTAATACCTAAAGTCATGGTTTATTTATTTTACTGGTTTAGAATACTAAAAATAAGAAATTATAGAAGAAGATTAAAACCTTTCAATCCAAAAAATAAACCATTCCTAAAGGCACATACCAAATGTTTGACAGGCAAACCGTTTTCAACACCAAAATGTCTTTATCAAAAACAAAAAAAAAAACTTGTTTATGGAGAGCAAAAAAAAACCAAATTCCAATAAACTGGAACTTGGTTTTTGATATATTGAAAATTATAAAATTTAATCTAATACAAAGCTTACACTTATATTAGCTGTAATTTCAATTTCTCCAATGGCCAGTGTTTCATTTGAAGCACCGGTAGCATCCATCATTTCACTTTTCATGGCCGCATACATAGGTCTCGGGTTGTAGATTTGTGAATTATCAGAAATCACATAAGCTTTACCTACTTTTTGTCCTAAAACCGAAACATAATCTTCGGCTTTTGTCTTAGCATCTTTCATCGCTAATTTTCTGGCTTCAGACTGCAGCTGTGTTAATTTAGATGATTCAAAAGAAACCCGGTCGATACGATTGATTCCCTGTTGTACCAAACCTTCCATTAATTCATCATATTTAGACAAATCTTTCAGGATTATTTCAACAGTCTGTGTCGCATTGTAAGTAGTTTTCTTTTTTTCGTAATCGTATTGCGGATTAAGCGCTACCTGTTTTGTTTTAAAATCGGCTGTTGGAACATTCATCTTTTTAATGAACTTTAAAACAGCATCTATTTTTTCGTCATTTTGTTTTTTGACATCTTTAGCATTATTCCCTTTCGTTTCAACCGTAGCTGAAATACAAACCTGATCAGGGGCTACTTTTACTTTTCCTTCCCCGTTTACATTAATTTGAGGAATCTGCTTGGTTTCCTGGCCGTAAGACATAGTCATAAACATGATTGTTAAAAATAATACTAGTTTTTTCATTTTTGTGATATTTTAAATTATTCAAAAAAGGCATTTCAAAAGTTATGCCAGCATTATAGTTTTCCCAATTTAGCCATTCCAAAAAGTATAATAATCGGAACTGCCAGCAGGATTACCATCAGAGTATTGTCAACAAACAGCGACGGTTGTTTTATTAAAGTAATCAAATAGCCTCCTACAGCACCTCCAAAGTGAGCTGTATGCCCAATATTGTCATTTTTGGCTTTCATTCCATAAATAGAATACAATAAATATAAAATCCCGAAAAGATAAGCAGGCATCGGAATAATAAAAAATATGCCCAGCATCATATCCGGCTGCAGCAGAATTGCCGAATACAAAACCCCTGTTACAGCTCCCGAAGCACCAACAGCACGATAACTATAATCGTTTTTATGAAATAACATGGTTAAAAGACTTCCAAAAATCAGACTTCCAAAATACACCAGGGCAAAAGAAAAATTTCCGAGAAGTTCTGCCACAACCGGAGCAAAAATCCAAAGAGTATACATATTAAAAACCAAATGCATGATATCTACGTGCAGAAATCCTGAAGAGATCATTCTGATTTGTTCCCCGGCACGGATACTCCCTACATGGAATTCGTATTTTCTGAAAAAATAAAGATCATTAAATCCTTTATAACTAAAAAGGACGTTTGCAGCAATAATTCCGATTAAGATAACATTCATATAAAAAAGTAAATTTGAGTGGTAAAGATAATCAATATCAAACATAAGTCGATGTCGATCTAAAATATCACACCCTATTCATTTTTACGTTATATTTGCAGAAAAAATTTCATGCAGTTTATTGTTTATTTATTAGCCTATCCATTACTCTGGCTGATCTCTATACTTCCATTTCGCTTATTTTACTTTTTTTCAGATTTCGTCTGTTTTTTAGTCTATAGAGTTATTGGGTACCGCAAAAAAGTGGTACGCGAAAATCTGGCAATGACGTTTCCAAATCTGAACGATGCAGAGAGAAAAACAATTGAAAAAAAATTCTATCACCATATGTGCGATATGTTTCTGGAAATGATCAAAACTATGAGCATTTCGCCCGAAGAAATGGAGAAAAGATTTCAGGTAACAAATATCGAATTAGTACAGGATTATGCGAAAAAAGGAAAAAGTGTGATTCTGGTTGCTTCGCATTATGCCAGTTATGAATGGCTTTTAACAATAAACCCTAAATTAGGATTTCAGGGAATTGCCGTATATAAAAGACTTGCCAATCCGTATTTTGATAAACTCATTCGAAAAATACGTTCCAAGTACAAAACTGAAATGGTTGAAACCCGAAAGGCAATTCCAACCATGGCACAAAATCAGCGAAGCGGAAAACTAAGTATGTACGGCCTGGCCAGCGACCAGTCTCCAAAATTAGACCGGATTTTTCATTCGATGAAATTTATGGGAATTGAGGTTCCCGTGCATACCGGAGCCGAAATGCTGGCAAAAAAATATGATTTAAGCGTGATTATGGTGAAAGTAAAAAAGGTATCCAGAGGTTTTTATGAAGCTACTTTTCTTTCCATCGCAGACGATCCTAAAGAATATGCCGATTTCGATATTACCGAAAAATACCTGAAAGAAGTAGAAAAACAAATTCTGGAAGCTCCTGAATATTATTTATGGACACATAAAAGATGGAAACATCGTGTTCAATAGTCAAAAAGACCTAAAAGTAATCATTAACTTTTAGGTCTTTTTTTTTGAATACCATTTAAAAGAAGCTCTGCCTGCTTTAAAATGTCTTTTGATGGGTTTTTGTAATATTTTTTTAATTCAGAAATTAAGTAAACCCTTCTAAATTTGAGGTTCCTAAATCAAATAAAAAACCATCAAAAATTTAACCATGATTAAAAAGTCTCTTTTTTTATTTTTAAGCTGTTCAACTGTCATTTTTGCACAAAGCCCGAAAAGAGGAATTGCTTACGGAGAAAATTCAACCCAGGATTTACTGGCACTTAAACCGGGAATTTCCTGGTGGTACAATTGGGGGTCCTTACCAGAAAAGGATACGAATACGAATTACGAATCTATTGGTGTCGAATATGTTCCAATGGCCTGGGGAAAAGTAAACGATAACGATGTACAGGCTTTTATAAACCGAATCAAACCCGGGGCGAAATATCTTTTGGCCTTTAACGAACCTAATTTTAATGACGGCGCGCGTTTAACACCACAGGAAGCTGTAAATGCGTGGAAAAATATAGAAAAAATCGCTGCAGCCAAAAACCTGGAAATCGTAAGTGCGTCTCCTGCCTTCAATGGCCCTGATAATTATGGCGGCTATTCAAGTCCTGTTGCATGGCATGATCAGTTCTTTCTTTTATGTCCAGATTGTAAAGTCGATTATATTGCTTTTCATACTTATGACAACTCCTCCGGATCTGTTATTGGTGTTACAGGGCTTTTAAAAAAATACAACCGTCCAATTTGGGTTACTGAATTTGCCAACAGGGTAATTCAGACGTCCGATCAAAAAATCACCTTTATGAAGGAGATCATCACTAATTTTGAAAATGATCCGGACATTTACAGGTATTCCTGGTTTACCGGACGCGTTCCGTCAAATTGGACTGATATGCTCGAAGGACAATTATTAAGCCCCGCAAGCGGTGTCCTGAAACCTATTGGAGAGGAATATATCAACACTTCTTATACCACTAAAAAAATGACTGTTCCGGGCAGAATTACAGCCAATAAACATTACCGAAGAAAAGGAACTGATCTGCAAAATACAACCGATTCAGGAACGGGACAAAACGTAACAGCTATAAATGATGGCGACTGGAATGAATTTCTATTAAATGTGACTAATGCCGGAACTTATAATTTAACCTTTAGAGCTGCATCGCCATCTATCCCGGGAAAATTTGATATTCTGGTTAATAATACAGTTGTAAAAACAGGGGAAACTTTTCCGGCAACCGGAGGCCTGCAGACCTATGCTGATAAAATTGTAAACGGAGTTACCTTACCAAAAGGGGAAGTGTATCTCAAAATCAAATTCAGATCAAACAATATGAATTTCAACTATATTGATGTTACTGCCGCAAATCTGGGCGTAAATGACCCTGCTGCAGAAAAAGATTCTTTTACTATTTATCCTAATCCTGTAAAAGTTCAGTCAACACTTCATATTACATCTTCCGTTACAGAACCTTTGTTTATAAAAATAGCGGATATGAAAGGAGATATCTGTTTTACTTCCAATGCATATTATACCAATGAAGACATTAAGATTGGAGAGAAACTGGCAAAAGGAATCTATATTGTAAATGTTGCCTACGGCTCCGTTAAGAAGTCTTTAAAAATTATTAAAAACTAAAATTTAAACAAAAAAAGCCTCTTTCAAATTAACGAAAGAGGCTTTAACTTTATTACAAACAAAGGATTAAATCCCTGCAATTACTTTTATTTCATCAATAATTCGCAGTGCCAGATCATCAGCAGCTTTTTGCGAAGGTGCTTCGGTATAAATACGAATAATAGGTTCTGTGTTCGATTTTCTCAAATGCACCCATTCTGCCGCAAAATCAATTTTCACACCGTCTATAGTCGAGATATCTTCGTTTTTGTATTTCTCTGTCATTTGAGTTAAAATAGCATCAACATCAATCTGCGGTGTCAGTTCAATTTTGTTTTTGCTCATATAATATTCCGGATAAGAAGCTCTTAAAGCAGAAACAGTCATTTTTTTATTGGCCAGATGTGTTAGAAACAAAGCAACTCCAACAAGGCTGTCTCTTCCATAATGCAATTCAGGATAAATGATTCCGCCATTTCCTTCACCTCCAATAATGGCATTATTCTTTTTCATTAATTCTACTACATTCACCTCTCCAACTGCACTGGCCTCATAACTCCCGCCATGAGCTTTTGTTACATCACGCAGAGCACGGGAAGATGACATATTCGAAACTGTATTTCCCGGAGTTTTACTTAAAACATAATCAGCGCAGGCAACTAAAGTATATTCTTCACCAAACATTTCTCCATCTTCACTAATAAAAGCCAGACGGTCAACATCAGGATCTACCACAATTCCAAAATCGGCTTTTTCTTTTACTACCAATTCCGAAATATCCGTTAAATGCTCTTTTAAAGGTTCCGGATTATGAGGAAAATGCCCGTTTGGTTCACAGTATAATTCTATTACTTCGACACCCATTTGTTTCAGAAGTTTTGGAATAATAATCCCTCCCGATGAATTCACTCCGTCAACAACTACTTTAAATCCGGCTTCTTTTACAGCTTCAATATCAACTAAAGGTAAATTTAAGACCTCGTCAATATGAATATCCATATAAGCATCATTAGAAATGATTTCTCCTAAATGATCAACATCAGAAAAATCAAAAGCTTCTGCTTCGGCAATTTCAAGAATTTTAGCACCATCGGCACCGCTTAAAAATTCCCCTTTTTCATTTAATAATTTTAAAGCATTCCATTGTTTCGGATTATGAGAAGCCGTTAAAATAATTCCGCCGTCTGCTTTTTCAAGAGGAACCGCCACTTCTACCGTTGGCGTAGTCGAAAGCCCTAAATCAATTACATCGATTCCTAAGCCGATTAATGTATTTACAACCAGATTATGGATCATAGGCCCTGAAATTCTGGCATCGCGACCAATAACAACGGTCAGTTTTTCTTTTGAAGTATTATTTTTAAGAAAAGTTCCGTATGCCGATGCAAACTTTACAGCATCAACAGGAGTCAGGTTATCTCCTACTTTTCCGCCAATAGTTCCGCGTATACCTGAGATCGATTTTATTAAAGTCATCTTTGTGAGTTATGGTTATTTTTATTACAAATATAAAAAAGTTACTAAGCTTCTGGGATAGTGAGACGCTAAGTTTTAAAATTTAGCGTTAAATGTTTAAGTTAAAGAGCTGAATTATATAACAAAACGATTTAAAAAAGTTTTTATACTTTTACAAGAATAAGCTTTGGTCCTCAACTATTTGAGAATCGCAGCAAATTAAAATACAGAAAATGAATTTCCTAGCCCATATATATCTTTCCGGTGAAAATGACTTAATTAAAATTGGTAATTTTATGGCCGACGGTATCCGCGGAAAACAGTTTGAACAATTCCCGCAAGAGGTCCAGAAAGGAATTCTCCTGCACCGGTTCATAGATAGTTATACTGATTCGCACGATATTTTCAGACAGAGCACCAGACGGCTTCACGAAAAATACCATCATTATTCAGGAGTAATTGTGGATATTGTGTATGATCATTTTTTAGCTAAAAACTGGAGTAATTATTCAGATGAAAAATTAGAAGATTTCATCAACAGGTTTTATACCTCACTACAGGATAACTATTCTATTCTGACTGAAAAAACACAGGGGCTGATGCCTTATATGATCGAAAGAAACTGGCTGTTAAGTTACAGAACAGTAGAGGGTATTCATCAAATTTTGACTCAAATGGACCGAAGATCGAAAAATATATCGAAAATGCAGTTTGCAAGTGAAGAATTAAAAGAATTTTACAATGAATTTGAAGAGGAGTTTACTAACTTTTTTGAAGACATACAGGAAAAATCAAATCAAAAATTACTTTCATTATAATTCAAACCGCTTATAAAATATATTGTTACTATGAAAAAAATTTCGATCTTATTTTATTTTATATCTGTTTATAGTTTTGCCCAGCAGAATGCTGAGCCAACCGGTTTAACTGCTTCAAAAGCCATGGTGGTTTCGGCTCGTGAAGAAGCCTCTAAAATTGGCACTGAAATAATGAAAAAAGGCGGAAATGCCTTTGATGCCATGGCTGCTACAGAACTGGCACTTGCCGTTGCCTATCCATATGCCGGTAATCTTGGCGGCGGCGGATTTATGGTGTACCGAAAAGCAAATGGTGAAGTGGGAAGTTTAGATTACCGCGAAAAAGCACCGCTTGCAGCCACAAAAAATATGTTCCTTGATAAAGAAGGAAATGTAATAAAAGGAAAAAGCACCGAAAGTCCGCTGGCTATTGGTGTGCCCGGAACCATCGCCGGAGTTTTTGCCGTTCATAAAAAATTCGGCTCCCTTCCTATGTCTGAAATCCTAAAACCTGTAATTGCACTTGCCGAAAAAGGAGTTGTAGTAACAAAGAAACAACAAAAGCAACTGGAAGCCTATCACGATGCCATTGTAAAAGCAAATGGCCCGAACACCTTAATGGCCGGAAAGTTTAAAGAAGGAGACACCATCAAATATCCTGCACTGGCCAATACTTTAAAGAGAATTTCGAAAGGCGGAAAAGATGAATTTTACAAAGGAAAAACAGCACAGGTATTAGTTGATTATCTTAAAAAGAAAGGCGGTATTATTACCCTGAAAGATTTAGCCTCTTATGAAGCAAAATGGAGAACTCCGCTGCAGTTTGATTACAAAGATTTAAAAGTAACCTCGATGGCTCCGCCAAGCAGCGGAGGAATCTGTCTGGCCCAGATTATGAAAATGATTTCTCCTTTTTACTTATCCAAGATGGGACATAATTCAGAACAGTCGATTCAGGTTATTGTGGAAGCAGAAAGAAGGGCTTATGCCGACAGAAGTCAATTTTTAGGTGATCCCGATTTTGTAAAAATCCCTATTAAAGGACTTTTATCTGACACTTATTTAAAAGACCGAATGTCTACTTTTGACCATGAAAAAGCAACATTGTCTTCTGATGTGAAAGAAGGAAAAGTAACTTACAGCGAAAGTACAGAAACTACCCATTATTCTATTGTTGACCCTTTTGGAAATGCTATTGCAGCGACTACTACGATAAACGATGGTTTTGGTTCTAAGTATTACTGCGACGAATTAGGCTTTTTCCTAAACAACGAAATGGATGATTTTAGTGCCAAACCCGGCTCACCAAATATGTTTGGTCTGGTTGGAAATGAGGCTAACAGTATCGCCCCGCAAAAAAGAATGTTAAGTTCAATGACTCCGACAATTGTGGAAAGAAACGGAAAATTATATATGGTAGTAGGTTCTCCGGGAGGATCAACTATTATAACTTCTGTATTACAAACAATTTTAAATGTTTATGAGTACAATATGAGCATGCAGGCTGCCGTGAATGCACCTCGTTTTCATCATCAGTGGCTTCCGGATCTTATTACTTTTGAACCCAGCGCTTTCAACTATAAAACGTTAGAGGATTTAAAATCTAAAGGTTATCTCATCAGTGAAAATACAACACCAGTAATTGGTAAAGTTGATGCCATACTGGTTTTATCTGACGGTACACTTGAAGGAGGAGCCGATTTCAGGGGAGATGATAAAGCGGCCGGATTCTAAATAAAAAGTTTTTTCATTGAAAAAATTATAGAAAATTGAATGTTAAGAGTTAAATTTGTGTTCTCCGTAATTTTTTAAACAAACAATGATCAAAAGACTTTTTCGAAGATTAGAAAGCATTATTGCTTTGGGGCAATCTATATTGACACCCAAACAGTTTATATTTTTATCCAGCGTTTTGGTGGGGATTTCCTGCGCTTTCGCCGTAATTGCCTTAAAGACTTTTGCTCACAGTGTATTCTCGTTTGCCACTTATATCAACAGTATACTCAAGCTGAGTTTTATCAATAGTATCCTGCCTATAGTGGGTATTGTGCTTACTGTTTTTGTGGTTAAAAAAGTTTTAAACGGAACTATCCAGAAAGGAACATCTCAGATTTTATATGCGGTTGCCAAAAAAGCGAGTATTATTCCTAAAAAACAAATGTATGCTCAGATCGTCACCAGCTCATTAACGGTTGGTTTAGGCGGATCGGCCGGACTAGAAAGCCCTATCGTAATTACGGGAGCAGCTTTTGGTTCCAATTATGCCCAGAATTACAAACTAGCTTACAAAGACCGTACTTTACTTATTGGATGCGGTGTTGCTGCCGGTATTGCCGCTGCATTTAACGCACCCATTGCAGGAGTTCTTTTCGCCATTGAAGTTTTATTGGTAGATGTGAGTATTTCTGCCTTCACCCCTATTATGATCTCTGCGGCTACAGGAGCTTTGGTATCGGCGATTGTTCTGGACGAAACGATTCTTCTGTCTTTTAAAAAACAGGAAACTTTTGATTATCATAACATTCCTTTTTATGTCATTCTTGGATTACTGACCGGATTTATAGCCGTCTATTATGCCCGAAACTTCCAAAGAGTTGAGCATTATTTTTCGGAAATGAAAATTGATCCCTACAAAAAAGCTTTGATTGGGTCCTCTCTTTTAGCTTTTCTTATTTTCATTTTTCCAACACTTTTTGGTGAAGGATATGAAAGTATCAAAACGCTGTCTGAAAGCGATCCGGGTCAATTGTTAGACAATACTCTTTTTGCCGATTTCAGGAACAACCAATGGGTTCTGCTTCTTTTTGTAGGCTGTACGATGATGGTAAAAGTATTTGCATCGGGATTAACGCTGGGAAGCGGAGGAAACGGAGGGAATTTTGCCCCTTCCCTGTTTTTAGGATCTTATCTGGGTTACTTTTTTTCAAAACTTATCAGCTTAACCGGTTTGTCCAATTTACCGATCAGTAATTTCACTATGGTAGGAATGGCCGGAATCCTGAGCGGATTATTCCATGCCCCGCTAACTGCCATATTCCTTATTGCTGAAATCACGGGAGGTTACGGACTAATGATTCCGCTTATGATTGTTTCCTCTATTAGTTTTGCTATTTCCAAACGTTTTGAAAAATATTCACTCGACGTAAAAAATCTGGCCAAAAAGGGTCATGCCTTTACCAGTAACAAAGACTCTAATATATTATCTACCCTGGATATCGACACCATTATCCAGACTGATTATTTAACCGTTTCGCCTGAAGATCATTTAAGCAAGCTGGTAGACCTGATTTCTCACTCTAATCAGGTCGTTTTTGCTGTTGTAAATGCCGACAGGGATTTGGTTGGGGTGGTTCATTTTAATGATATTCGTGAAATTATTTTTAATGCTTACCGTGTAAAATACACTTTAATTAAAGATGTCATGAAAACTCCGGCCGCTACGATTTCATCTAACGACAGCATGGAAATTGTAATGACCAAATTTGAAAGATCAAAATCAGCGTTTTTACCAGTTTTACGAAATGATAAATATTTTGGTATCATTTCAAAATCTATCGCACTTGAAGCCTACAGAATGAAACTACGCTCTATGACAATTGAATAATCTTATTATCGGATGTGTTAAAAATTTTATTTATCCGATATTAAGAAATACATTTGCTGTGGAATGTGGAATATAGACTTAACATACAGAACAGAATTTCAATCAACTTTTGATCGATTGTATCAGAAAAGGCACGAACTGCAAACCAGCAGACCGCTGCCCAATATTGCTCTGCATAAAATCAGGGAAAGCCTGTCTCTCGAATGGACTTACAATTCCAATAGTATTGAAGGCAATACTATGAGTTTACGCGAAACCCAAATGGTCATTCAGGAAGGTATTACTATTAAAGGAAAATCCCTCAGAGAACATTTCGAAACCCATAATCACGATAAAGCCATTGATTATTTGTATTCTATAGTTGATGAAAACTACAGACTGCGAAGTATTGATATTCTCTCAATCCATGGTTTGGTGTTACGTTCTATTGAAGATGATTTTGCAGGCCGTATCCGTAATGGCGGTGTTCGTATTTCGGGAGCAAATTTTATGCCTCCAAATGCCAATAAAGTTTCCGATTATCTCGATGAACTAATTGATTTTATTAATACCAATCCGTTAGGGTTAAATGATATCGAACTTGCCACCATTTACCATCATAAATTAGTCTGGATTCATCCATTCTTTGACGGAAATGGCCGAACAGTACGTTTAAGTATGAATTTGCTTTTAATGCGCTGCGGTTTTCCACCTGCTATTATTCTTAAGAATGACCGAAAGAAATATTATGAAGCTTTAAATCAGGCTAATAATGGCAATTATCAAAAACTAACACTGTTGATGTGTCAGGCACTCGAAAGAACACTTAACATTTATCTGAACGCTATGCCGGGAAGCTCTTACGATTACCAAAGTATTTCGGATATCGTGAGTGAACCTGATACTCCGTATGGTCAGGAATATGTCAGTTTACTAGCCAGAACCGGTAAAATTGATGCTTACAAAGAAGGCCGAAACTGGTATACTACCAAAGAAGCCATTGAAGAATATATGGCCGCAAGAAAAAGAAAACGCTAGCTTAGGCTGGCGTTATTTTGTTACTAATTGTAACATAAACTTTTGCAATTGAGTATTAAAAGAACAAATCAAAGTGGTAACTTTGCGTTTTTGCTGAAATTTATGCTTGATACAGACAATACTATTGAAGTTCTTGGTGCAAGAGTTCATAATCTAAAAAATATCGATATTTCAATTCCGCGTGAAAAACTTGTAGTCATAACAGGTCTTTCGGGTTCCGGAAAATCATCTTTGGCATTTGACACGATTTATGCCGAAGGACAGCGTCGTTATATTGAAACTTTTTCGGCTTATGCCAGACAATTTCTGGGGGGCTTAGAGCGTCCGGATGTAGATAAAATTGACGGACTTTCTCCTGTTATTGCGATTGAACAAAAAACAACCAGTAAAAGTCCAAGATCAACTGTTGGAACCATTACTGAAATATATGATTTCCTGAGACTTCTTTACGCCCGTGGTGCTGATGCTTACAGTTACAATACAGGCGAAAAAATGGTTTCCTATTCTGACGAACAGATTAAAAATCTGATCATTCAGGATTATAACGGAAAAAGAATCAATATACTGGCCCCTGTAATTAAAGCCCGAAAAGGACATTACGCTGAATTATTCCAGCAGATTACCAAACAGGGATTTCTTAAAGTTCGTGTAAATGGCGAAGTTCAGGACCTTGCGGCTGGAATGAAACTGGATCGTTACAAAACACACGATATAGAAATTGTAGTGGACAGGATGGTAATAGAGAATACGGAGGACAATCAAAAGCGATTGGCGGAAAGTATCAATACTGCCATGCATCACGGAGAAGATGTTTTAATGATTCTGGATCAGGATTCTAATGAAGTGCGTTATTTCAGCCGGAATTTAATGTGTCCTTCTACCGGAATATCATACCAAAATCCTGAACCGAATTTATTTTCTTTTAATTCACCAAAAGGTGCGTGTCCAAATTGCAACGGATTGGGAACGGTTCACGAAATCAATGTCAAAAAGATTATCCCAAACCCTAAATTATCCATAAAAAGCGGCGGTTTAGCTCCACTGGGAGAATATAAATCCTCCTGGATTTTTAAACAGCTGGAAACTATTGGAGAAAAATTCGGTTTTAAAATCACAGATCCAATAGAAAAAATCCCGGAAGAAGCCATGACCATGATTTTATACGGCGGCAAAGATAAATTCACGGTCAGCTCAAAAGATCTGGGGGTTACGCGTGATTATAAAATTGACTTTGAAGGGATTTCAAATTTCATTAAAAACCAATACGATGAAAGCGCTACAACCACTATAAAACGCTGGGCAAAAGATTTTATGGACGAAATCAACTGTCCGGTTTGTGAAGGCACACGTCTTAAAAAAGAAGCACTGTTTTTTAGAGTAAATGAAAAAAATATCACCGAATTGTGTGATATGGATATATCCGATTTAACGGCCTGGTTTCATGACCTGAACCATCATTTAACAGACAAACAGCTTTTAATCGCCTCTGAAGTTGTAAAAGAAATCAAAGACCGTTTAAATTTCTTAATGAACGTTGGCCTGAATTATCTGGCTTTGAGCAGAAGTTCCAAATCACTTTCAGGAGGGGAAGCGCAGCGTATCCGTCTCGCTACACAAATTGGTTCACAGCTGGTAGGTGTTTTGTATATTCTGGACGAGCCAAGTATTGGTTTACACCAAAGAGATAACGAAAAACTGATTAAATCTCTTGAACAATTACGAGACATCGGAAACTCCGTTATTGTTGTAGAACACGACAAGGACATGATCGAAACAGCTGATTATGTAATTGATATTGGTCCAAAAGCCGGAAAATACGGAGGACAGATTATTAGTACCGGAACACCAAAAGAAACGCTGGCCTCTGATACTATTACAGCCCAGTACCTAAACGGAAAAATGAAGCTGGAAATCCCAAAAGAACGACGCAAAGGAAACGGAAAATTCCTGAAACTAACCGGAGCAACAGGAAACAATCTTAAAAATGTTTCCATCGATATTCCGTTAGGTCAGTTAATTTGTGTAACAGGAGTTTCGGGAAGCGGGAAATCAACACTGATAAACGAGACACTTTATCCTATTCTGAATGCTCATTATTTTAATGGTGTCAAAAAACCGCAGCCTTACAAAAAGATTGAAGGTTTAGAACATATTGATAAGGTTATAGATATAGATCAAAGTCCAATTGGACGTACACCACGTTCAAACCCGGCAACCTATACCGAAGTATTTACCGAAATCCGAAATCTCTTTACGATGACTTCAGAAAGTATGATCCGCGGATATAAAGCCGGACGTTTCAGCTTTAACGTAAAAGGCGGACGTTGCGAAACCTGTGAAGGATCCGGGGTGAGAACTATCGAAATGAACTTTTTACCAGATGTGTATGTAGAATGTGAAACCTGTCAGGGAAAACGTTTTAACAGAGAAACACTGGAAATACGATACAAAGGAAAATCAATTTCGGACGTTTTGGACATGACGGTAGACGAAGCTGTTCCGTTTTTTGAAAATATTCCAAAGATTCACCGAAAAGTAAAAACGATACAGGATGTTGGTTTAGGCTATATTACACTCGGGCAGCAAAGTACAACACTTTCCGGAGGTGAAGCGCAGCGTATCAAACTGGCTGGCGAACTGTCTAAAAAAGATACCGGAAACACCTTTTATATCCTTGACGAACCGACAACAGGACTTCATTTTGAAGACATTCGTGTCTTAATGGACGTAATTAACAAGCTGGTCGATAAAGGAAATACGATTCTGGTAATAGAACATAACATGGACGTGATTAAACTTGCCGACTATATTATCGATATTGGCCCCGAAGGCGGAAAGGGCGGCGGACAATTAGTCGCAAAGGGAACTCCTGAAGAAGTCGCAAAAAACAAAAAAAGTTATACCGCTAAGTTTTTGAAAAAAGAACTGGAATAATTAAAATCTAAATACGGGAATAAAATAAGATTCCTCCTTTACCATTGAGCCGATCCACGGATCTTTTCAATATTTATCATTCCTTCGACGGATTAGTCTCTCTGCTTATGGAGATTAATCCGTTTGATCTTTGAATATCATTACAATTGAATTCTGCAGAAACGATCGATATTACAATTTCTTTAAAAGAATAACAAAGATGCAATCCTTTGATTATGAACTAAAATCAAAAAACAGCTCACGATCACAGTATTACTTTTAAATTTTAAAAGCTGTTTTTTTGTAACAATTCCCGAAAAAAGAGTTAATTTAGTGTCCGCTTTTTATAAAAAATCACCTTTTAAGAAACAATCATTTTCTAATAGTAAGAGTTTAAATTAAAGGCAGGGGCCGGACTCTGATGGGAATGCGATGGACAGCAGGAAGAAGCTGCTGCTTCCCATTACAAAAAAATAACTGAAAACATAAATTATAAAATACCTAAAATGAGATTAGAAGATTTTGATAATGATGAAGACAAAGTAATTCAGGATAGTTTAAAACAAAAAACCTGGAATGAAATTAAATCCAATGACAGCTGGGCCATTTTTAAGATCATGTCCGAATTTGTAAACGGATATGAAAGTATGGGTCGTATTGGTCCGTGTGTATCTATTTTTGGATCGGCACGAACTAAACCGGACGACAAATATTATTTACTGGCCGAAAAAATTGCATTTAAAATTAGTAAAGCCGGCTATGGCGTTATTACAGGCGGCGGTCCCGGAATTATGGAGGCCGGAAACAAAGGAGCGCACTTAGGGGGCGGGACTTCGGTAGGTCTGAATATTGAACTGCCTTTTGAACAGCATTTTAACCCTTATATCGACCATGACAAAAACCTTAATTTCGATTATTTCTTTGTGAGAAAAGTAATGTTCGTAAAGTATTCACAGGGATTTGTAGTTATGCCGGGAGGTTTTGGAACCCTTGACGAAATGTTTGAGGCCATTACCTTAATTCAGACAAAAAAAATTGGAAAGTTCCCTATTATTCTGGTTGGAGTTGAATTCTGGTCAGGATTATTGGAATGGGTAAAAACCGTTTTAGTCGAAAAAATGCATACTGTAAGTCCGGAAGACCTGAACTTATTTAAAATTGTAGACACTGAAGATGAAGTAGTTGAAGTTCTGGATAAATTCTACAAGAAGTACGATTTAAGTCCGAATTTCTAAAATTACGGTTTATAACTTAAAGCAATATTGCGATTTTAGATTTTATTAGGAGAAATCGCTATTTACATGAAATTATATTACCTATAAGGTTAAATTTTACCTTAACTGCATAAAAATTAAGAGCTGTTTTTTAAAACAGCTTTTTTTATGCTATTTTTACAGTAAACCGAACCCCGTTTATGCACCTAATTTAAGATTTGTTTATAATTTTTTGCGCCCATTCTTGAAATCATCTTATAAAATTATAATACTCTTTATTGTTTTATTGAGCCCTATAAAACACTACGCACAACATCAGTCTAAGATGGAAGTGGCGGTGAATCTTGAACTTAAGACACTGAATGTAAAACAGGACATCACTTATTTTAACACATCAAATGACACGCTGGTTTCGATCGTTTTAAATGACTGGAACAATGCTTTTGCAGATAAAAATACTCCGCTGGCCAGACGTTTTTCAGATGAGTTTTATCGTGGTTTCCATCTGGCAAAAGCTGCCGAAAGAGGAAACACCACCATTTTAAACCTGACCGATTCAAACTTTATGGCGCTTGAATGGGAAAGAACCGACAAAAACCCCGATTTTATAGTAGTAAGGCTTAATAAAAAACTTCGTCCCGGCGAACAAATTGATTTACATCTTACCTATATCTCTAAAATTCCTAGCGATAAATTCACCCACTACGGCTTTGACCCAAACGGAATGAATTTAAAAAACTGGTTTTTAAGCCCTGCCCGCTTTGACAATCATCGTTTTGTACGTTACAACAACTTTAATCTGGACGATATTGCAAATGCGGCAGTCGATTATGAACTGGAAATAAAAGTGCCGAACGAGTATTCAGTTATCACCGATTTGAATTCGGTCTCCAGAGACATTTCAAACTCAGCTTACAGTTCGTATACATTTACCGGAAACAGCAGGACCGATTTTAATTTGTTCATTCAGAAAGAAAACAACTTCAGAAGTTATGATAACGGATCTATTGAAGTGTTATCTGATTTAAAGAATAAAAAGATCAGTGAAATTCAAAAAGCCATCATAATCAACCGGGTAGCGGCATTTGCTAATTCTTTTATCGGGAAATATCCGCATCAGAAAATTACTGTTTCACAGGCCGATTATGAACGAAATCCTTTTTACGGGTTAAATCAGCTGCCTTCTTTCCTGAGTCCGTTTTCAGATGAATTCATGTTTGAAATTACCTTTTTTAAAACCTACCTCAACAATTACCTGAAAAACAGTCTTAAACTCGATCCGAGAAAAGACAATTGGGTTTATGACGGAATCCAGATTTACGCCATGATGAAATATATGGAGGAAAACCATCTGGACGAAAAAATGCTGGGCAGGCTTTCAAGAATGAAATTGTTCAAAAGTTACAATATTACCAATCTGACTTTTAATGAGCAATACAGCTACTATTATATGCTCATGGCCCGTAAAAATCTGGACCAGCCGCTTGGTGATCCTAAAAACACTCTAATTAAGTTTAACGAACAGATTGCCAGTAAATACAGAGCCGGATTAAGTTTGAGTTATCTTGATGATTATTTAAATCATAATATTGTACCCCAAAGTATCCAGGAGTTTTATAACCTTAACAAAACACAACAAACCAACCGATACGACTTTGAAAAAATCTTAATTGAAAAAAGCCCTAAAAATCTGGACTGGTTTTTTACTACTATAATCAATTCAAGGGAAATTATTGACTACAAATTCACACACGTTTCTAAAACGACAGACAGTGTACAATTTTCTATAAAAAACAAAACCGGTATTTATGCCCCTATTCCGGTATACGGAATCAAAAAAAATGAAGTTGTTTTTAAAGAATGGATTGAACCAAAACAAGCTGATTCTGTTTATCAGTTTGGCCGAAAAAATGCTGACAAGCTAGTGATTAACTACGATAATGAGGTTCCTGAATTTAACCAGAGAAACAACTGGAAATCATTAAAAAATCTGGTAATTACCAATCGTCCAATCAAATTTAATTTTGCCAAAGATCTTGAAGATCCGTATTACAATCAGATTTTATACATTCCAACCCTTACTTATAACTATTATGACGGTATAACTCCGGGGATTCGTTTTCACAATAAAACGATACTTGACAAACCTTTTACATTTGATATTAACCCGGCTTATTCAGTAAAAGCCGGAACATTATCCGGTTCATCGGCATTTTCATGGAGTCAGTATTATCGTAACAGTACTTTGTATAACGTGCGTTATTCTTTGAGTCAGAATTATTTTCATTATGCGCCGGATGCTACTTATTTAAGGCTAAACCCAATGGTGCAGCTGCGAATACGTGAAGAAAATTTCAGAGATAACCGAAAACAGCTCCTGTTGTTTCGTCAGGTTATTGTAAATCGTGAAGCGAGTAAGTTTATTACTGATAACTCAAAACCAAATTATTCTATTTTCAATGCCCGTTATTCCAATACAAAAACTGAGCTGGTAGATCATTTTAATTTTATGACCGATGTTCAGCTGTCAAGCGGTTTTGGAAAACTGTCTGCAGAAATAGAATACCGCAGGCTATTCGAAAATAACCGCAAATTAAATCTGAGGTTGTTTGCCGGAAGTTTTGTATATAACACAACCAATTCTGATTATTTTAGTTTTGGCTTAGACCGGCCTACAGATTATTTGTTTGATTATAATATTCTGGGAAGATCCGAAAGCAGTGGTATCTTCAGTCAGCAGTATGTCATTGCCGAGGGAGGTTTTAAATCAAAACTGACCCCTTCATTTGCCAATCAGTGGATGGCTACTTTAAATGCGAGTTATGCTTTATGGAACTGGATAGAAGTATACGGCGATGCCGGTGTTTTAAGAAACAAACATCAAAATGAGTATTTTGCCTACGACAGCGGTATACGTTTAAACCTGGTTCCTGACTATTTTGAACTTTATTTTCCGGTCTATTCTAATAACGGCTGGGAAATATCACAAAATAAATACAACGAAAAAATAAGATTTGTGATAACTTTTGCGCCAAGAACATTAGTCACTCTTTTCACCCGAAAATGGTTTTAATCGAATAAAATTTAATCAAAAACATAAATTATTTTCACAAAAAGAACAAAAACAATAAAAATACCATAAAAAAAATACGTAGTTTTTTGATTTTAAATACAAATAATTAAATTATATTTAGTTTAAAGAATTATGATTATTGATTGTTTTTAAGTAATTTCGCAGCATCAACATGACTCCTACTAGATTATGATAACAGAAAAAAGCAATACTACTTTAACCTTTGAAGATTTCAGAACGGAAGTATTGAACGACTACAGAATTGCCGTAATTAGCCGTGAATGTAGTCTATTAGGTCGTAAAGAAGTATTAACAGGAAAAGCTAAATTCGGAATTTTTGGTGACGGAAAAGAGGTACCTCAGCTTGCCATGGCAAAAGCCTTTAAAGACGGGGATTTCCGTTCAGGATATTATCGTGACCAGACTTTTATGATGGCGATTGGCGAATTAACTGCCAAACAGTTTTTTGCAGGTTTATACGGCCATACCGATTTAGCATTTGATCCGATGTCTGCCGGAAGACAAATGGGCGGGCACTTTGTAACGCACAGTTTAAACGAAGACGGATCCTGGAAAGATCTAACCAAACAAAAAAATTCAAGTTCAGATATATCACCTACAGCAGGGCAGATGCCCAGATTATTGGGATTAGCTCAGGCTTCTAAAATTTACAGAAATGTCAGCGGTATTAAAATCAAAGACAAGTTTTCTGTAAACGGAAATGAAGTTGCCTGGGGAACAATAGGAAACGCCAGTACTTCTGAAGGTTTATTTTTCGAAACCATAAATGCAGCCGGAGTTCTGCAGGTTCCTATGGTTATGAGTGTGTGGGATGACGAATATGGAATTTCAGTTCATGCCAAACATCAGACTACCAAAGAAAACATCTCTGAAATTTTAAAAGGATATCAGCGTGATGAAGATTCAAAAGGATATGAAATCTTCAGAGTAAAGGGCTGGGATTATGCCGAACTGGTTTCTACTTATGAAAGAGCCGGCGCTATTGCCCGCGAAGAACATGTTCCGGTTTTAATTCACGTAAACGAATTAACACAGCCTCAGGGTCACTCTACTTCGGGTTCACATGAACGTTACAAAAGTTCGGAAAGACTGGCCTGGGAAAGAGATTTTGACTGTATCCGTCAGATGCGTTTATGGATGATTGCCATCAATATTGCATCTCCTGAGGAATTAACAGAATTAGATCAGGAACTAAAAAAATACGTTCTTGATGCTAAAAAAGAAGCCTGGAACGATTTTATCAATCCTATTATCGAAGACCAGAAGGATCTTTTGGCTTTATTAGAACAAATTGCCGAAGCCAGCATCAATCATAAAGAAAGAATCAGACAGTATATTTCTGAATTAAAAGCTATAAAAGCGCCTTTAAAAAAAGAAATACTGGTATATGCCCGTAAAATTCTTCGTTTTATTGAAGTACCCAACAGTAAAGTTCTGTTATCAGACTGGATTACTAATTTCATTGGCATTACACAGCCAAAATTCAGCAGCAACCAGCATTCTGAATCTGCTCAAAATGTATTTTCGGTACAAAAAGTACTTCCGCAATATGCTGAAAACGCTAAACCGGATTTAGACGGAAGAATGATTCTTCGTGACAATTTCGATGCTTTGTTCAGCAAATATCCGGAAACCTTAATTTTTGGTGAAGATGTTGGAAACATAGGAGATGTAAATCAGGGACTTGAAGGAATGCAGGAGAAATACGGTGAACTTCGTGTAGCCGATGTCGGAATCCGTGAAGCCACTATTATTGGTCAGGGAATCGGTATGGCTTTAAGAGGATTGCGCCCTATTGCTGAAATTCAGTATTTAGATTATTTACTATATGCTATCCAGATCATGAGTGATGATTTGGCTACTTTACAATACAGAACTGTTGGAAAACAAAAAGCTCCGTTAATCATCAGAACCCGGGGGCACCGTTTAGAAGGTATATGGCATTCCGGTTCGCCAATGGGAATGATTATTAATGCGATTCGTGGTATTCATGTACTGGTTCCAAGAGATATGACTCAGGCTGCCGGATTCTATAACACGCTTTTAGAATGCGACGAACCTGCTTTAGTTATTGAATGTTTAAATGGATATCGTTTAAAAGAAAAGACACCTTTAAATTTTGGTGAGTTTAAAACTCCAATTGGTGTGGTTGAAACTCTAAAAGAAGGTTCAGATATTACTTTAGTATCTTACGGATCGACTTTAAGACTGGTTCAGCAGGCTGCTAACGAATTACTGGAATTAGGAATTGACTGTGAAATTATCGATATCCAGTCTTTACTTCCGTTTGACATTAATAAAGATATTGTAAAAAGCGTTGCCAAAACAAACCGCTTGTTAGTAATCGATGAAGATGTACCAGGAGGAGCTTCTGCTTTTATTTTACAGCAGATTCTGGAAGAACAGGATGCTTACCACCATTTGGACAGTAAACCGCAGACACTTGCTGCAAAAGCCCACAGACCTGCATACGGGACTGATGGTGACTATTTCTCAAAACCTTCTGCCGAAGATATTTTTGAGAAAGTGTACAGCATGATGAATGAAGTTAATCCAACTAAGTTTCCATCTTTATACTAAAAATTCATTTATTTAAATAATACAAAACTCCGAATCAAAACCTGATCCGGAGTTTTTTTTACGGTCAAATTCTCAGGTAAAATTGGTTATTAATAACCATTAAAAAAACAATCCTGTTTTAACAGGATAAAGTAGAATAAATCTTATTTTAGCAACTGTCGGACAATCGTTTTATGGTCTGTGTTCATCTGTACATACCAATACAAAAACATCTCTCTTCTTTAATATGAAAACCTGTAAACTATTTTTTATTCTGTTTCTTTCAGCCTTTTACATTCCAAAAGTGAATTCTCAGATTCCCAGAATCATTAACACAGAAGAAAACGCACGGGAACGAATTTATTCAAGATCAAAAGAAGAAAAAAAAGAAGAAAAAGATAAAGACTATTATATCCTTCTTGCTAAAAAATATCTAAAAAACCCGCAGCTTGAAGACTATGAAAAAGCACTGATCAATCTGCAAAATGTTTTGATCTTAGATCAAAATAACAAAGAAGCCCTGGAACTGCAGCCTGTTACCAATTACAATTATGCTGTATCTTCCCTCGAGCGTGCCGAAAGAGAACTTAAAAACCGATGGTGGTACGATGGTTACTATTTTTACATGGCTCTTGAGCATTTTTCCAATGCTTATCTGAGTGGATTTAAAAAAGAAGAAGCTATAGCCGCCATAGAAAAAATAAATACACTGGCAGCCCATTCAGAAAACCAGATAAAAATGTTTAATGAATCTAATTTCCATAAAATTTCTACTGCTTATCAGGAAAAAAATACGATCCGTTATGACAGTATAAAAAAGGTGTTCTCAGAAAAAAAAGCAGATCCAAATGTTGACAAAAATGAACTTTTGAATGTTTTAAAAAAATACGAGGACTGTACTGAATATTACTTTGTGCGCCATAAATTTCAATCTTACGAATACAACGAAATAAGAATAGAAAAAGCAAAATTAGAAATAGAAATGGGCGATACTGAAAAGGCATGCCCTGTCTTATACAATACAGATCTGCTTTATTTTTTTAATCACGGATACAGTAAAAATGCCTGTAAAACATGGTACGATAAATTTTCAAAAGCAGAAAGAGAAAAATATGATTTAGAAAGAAAAGCTGCTGCCAAGAAATGGAATACTGAACATCCTAACATGATAAAACTGCGTTCTCTTCTGGGGGAAGGATATGAAACCGTAAAAAGTTATCTGGGAGTGCCTGTTGCCGAAGATTACAAAATGGATATGGGTATAGGTTTAAACAGAAATCAGTTTACAGGAAACAAATACAAAACTAAAAATGGCACCTACGAAGTAGCCTTCAAAAATGGCAATGTGATTCGCGTTCAGTTTTATCCTCTTGCATTTATAAAATTTAATCCCGCAGTTTTAGGAGCTCAAAACTCCCGTTTTGATATTAAAATGGTGATAGAAAACGACAGTTGTTTCGGATCAGAGAATAATAATTTTGTTGGAAAAACAAAAATATTTTCCATAGATTACGAATGCAGCAGGTCTCTGGCCAGTACCCAGTTTTACGGAACAAATGGTAAATTAATTTCAGTTGTTGCTTATTAAATCATGGTTATAGTTCAAAAAAAAGCTCCGATTCCGGAGCTTTTTTTAGTTCTTATTTGGAAGCCAGAACAGCTCTCGCCTTTTCTAAGTCTTCGGCGGTATCAATTCCAATTCCTACATGAGTGGTTTCAACCATTTTAATACGTTTTCCAAATTCCAGATAACGCAATTGTTCGAGTTTTTCAGAAGCTTCCAGAGATTTCATCGGAAGACTGTAAAAATCAAGTAGAGCCTGTTTCCTGAAAGCGTAAATTCCGATATGCTGAAAATAACGCACCCCGACATTTCTCTCTCTCGGATACGGAATAACGGATCTTGAAAAATACAAGGCAAACTGAGACTGATCTACCACTACTTTTACATTATTCGGGTTGTTGATTTCTCCTTCGTCTGTAATCTCACGCATCAATGAAGCCAAATCAATTTTTTTATCTTCATCATTTTTAAAAACGGACAAAACCTGCGCCAGAGGCCCTGCTTCTGTAAAAGGTTCATCACCCTGAACATTCACTACAATATCTACATCAAGGTTTGCTACTGCTTCAGCAATTCGGTCACTTCCGGATTCGTGTTCCTTAATACTCATTATGGCCTTTCCGCCATTGGAAACAATTTCATCAAAAATCAGATCTGAATCCGTTACTACAAAAACATCATCAAACAACTTTGTTGAAACCGCTGCTTCATAAGTTCTCAAAATTACTGTTTTACCTCCCAGATCCTGCATTAATTTAGCCGGAAAACGTGTAGAAGCATATCGTGCCGGGATTACCGCTATTATTTTCATTTGTATATTTTTATTTATTTCCTCTTCTGGCAGCTATTACGCAAAGTCACGCAAAGATTCAGAAAGATTATCAAAATCAAATTTAAAGAGTTGTATGCTAATGGCAAAGTATTTTTTTGCCGCAAATTCAGGAATTATTTAAACAAAAAAATATGAATTTACAGCAGAAGAAAAACTACTCCTCAAAACTTTCATCCTTAAACCCTATTAAATACAGTTTATTTTTAGCACGGGTCATAGCAGTATAAAGCCATCTGATATAATCCTGATCAATTCCGTCAGGCAGGTACGGCTGTTCTATAAAAACAGTATTCCATTGTCCTCCCTGCGATTTATGACAGGTTATAGCATACGAGAATTTTACCTGAAGTCCGTTAAAATACTCGTTTTCTTTTACCTTTTGGAATCTTTTATACTTTGTTGGTTCATCTTCATAATCCTTCATCACTTCTTCATACAAACGATTTGATTCTTCATAAGTTAATGAAGGTGCTTCGCTTTTTATTGTATCGAGAATTAGTACGGTTTCAAAGGGCCTTTGCTGTGGATAATCGACCATTCTGATTTTTACTTTGGCAAAATTGAATCCGTATAGTTCCTTGATCCCGAAAACTTCCAGTACTTCGATAATATCGCCATTTGCAATAAAACCAGCCTCATCATTTTCTTTGAGCCAGAAATAATTGTTTTTTACGACCATTAAAAAATCGCCTGCAGAAAGTTCACTTTCTTTAAACAAAATACGGGTTCGGATTTGTTCATTGTACTGATTGGCTCTTTTATTGGAACGGACAATAAAAGCGGTATCTTCAATACTGTAATTACTGTAAGCCGTGTTTATCGCATCCTGAATATCATAACCGTCTACCAAACGGACAATATCTTTAAACTTTTTTACATTGAATTTAAACTCGGTAATAAAGTTTTCTTTTAATAATTCACGCAGTTCTGTTGCATTGTACAAAATTCCTGAATTTTCTTCCTGACGCATTACCTCATCCAGTTCAATATGTTCGATTTCTTTATCATAATGCACTCCAAGCGTATGAATATCCAAAGCCGGGCTTATATCTAAATTAACCGGAGGAAGCTGTGCCGTATCGCCTAAAAGAATCATTTTACAATTGGTACCGGAATACACATAATAAATCAGATCGTCTAAAAGCGAACCGCTGTCAAGTGTACTATCTGAAATCATGGAGGCCTCATCGACGATAAAAATGGTATTTTTATGTTTGTTAACCTGTTTGGTAAAAGCGACACCTCCGCCTGATGATTTTTTAGGAAAATATATTTTTTTATGGATCGTAAAAGCCTGTGTATTGGAGTAATTCGAAATCACTTTGGCCGCACGTCCCGTGGGTGCCAGCAATACCACTTTTTTATTGATATCACCCAGATTATTTACAATAGTTGATATCACGGTAGTTTTTCCCGTTCCCGCATATCCTTTTAATACAAAAATGGTATCATTGGACGGTTCGGTTAAGAAAATAGCGATTTTCTGAAAAAAGATATCCTGTTTGTAAGTCGGGGCAAAAGGAAATCTTTTTTGTAAAACGCCGTAAAAAGAGGATGAATTCATAAGGTAAATTTGAAACGCAAAGTTCGGTTTTTAAAATGGCAAAGTCAATATTTTTAAAACCATATAAGTAAATTTAAACTTTAGCCTTTGTATATAACTCGCAAACTCACACCACCTGCTGTCTGCTTTACAACAATCCTTAAATTCCATTTTACTTACATCCCTGTATGATTTAGAAACACAAGCAGTTTCAGACTTAAATTTGCTTACATCACTTATAGGGTTTTAAAAAATATAACGTAATCCTAATACCCGGCTAACCTTCCTGTAATATTGTTTTTTAAAATTGCAAGTATATTAGTTGCTTTTTAATTTGTAAGTTTGTGGTCACCTAAATTCCTTATTGAAACAAGAACGGTAACGAATTGTAAATCAATTATGTCATTACATCATACGAATATCACATCTAAAAATTACAAAAAACTTTCGATTCAGGTTTCGCTGAACGGATTTTCATTTTGCTGTTTCGATACGTTAAATAATACGATTACGGCTTTTAACGAAATTCAGTTTGACACGTTAAACAAACAGCATAAAGTAGAAGATTTATATGCAGCCGCTTTTAAGATTCATCCTGAATTAAAAGAAACATATGATGATATTTTAGTGATTCACAGTAACAACCTTTCTACTTTTGTTCCAACTGCTTTGTTTGACGAAGATTACCTCGGAAGTTACCTCCAGTACACTACGAAAGTATTTGACACTGATTTTTTTACATTTGATCAAATTTCAAACTACGAAATGAATTCGGTTTACATTCCGTATATCAACATCAATAATTTCCTGATTGACAATGTGGGGTCTTTCGATTACAAACATGTCAACAGTATTCTGGTCGAAAAAATCCTGGAAGGTTCCAAAAACAACGATGAGAAAAAAATGGTGGTGAATTTTAACCCCGGCCATTTTGAAATTATCGTCGTACAGAACCAGAAACTGCTGTTATTCAATTCCTTCGACTACCAGACTCCTGAGGATTTTATTTATTATATTCTTTTTACTGCCGAGCAGTTAAATTTAAATCCCGAGATTTTCCAGCTGGAATTTCTGGGAACCATCAGTCAGAACGATCCGTTTTATGCCATCGCTTATAAATATGTCCGCAATGTTTCTTTTATGGATGTAACCGCTTTACAGGAGAGAAACAATTATAGTACAGCTCAAAATCAAAAACATTATATCTTATTTCAATCATGAGAATCATTTCAGGAAAATATAAAGGACGCCGGATTTTTCCACCAAAAAACCTTCCTGTAAGACCTACGACTGATATGAGTAAAGAAGCATTGTTTAATGTTTTGAATAATCATTTTAGTTTTGACGGTTTAAAGGTTTTGGATTTATTTTCGGGAACCGGTAATATCAGTTACGAATTCGCTTCCCGCGGAAGTGCTCCTATTACCTGTATCGACGGCGATTACGGCTGTGTAAAATTCATCAAACAGGTATCATCCGAATACGATTTTGATATCGCAGCTACCAAAAGTGATGTTTATAAATTTCTGGATAACTGTAAAACTTCGTATGACATTATTTTTGCCGATCCGCCTTACGGTTTTGATCAGGATGCTTTTGAAAGAATAGCACTTACCGTTTTTGAAAGGGAACTGCTTTCTGAAGACGGTATGATGATTATAGAACATTCTAAATATACCAAACTGGACCATTTAAGTAATTTTTCATTCCAGAAGAGTTACGGAGGATCCTATTTTAGTTTCTTCGAATTACATTCAACTGATGACGATGAGGAACTGGATGGTGATTTACCCTTAAAAGTGGCTGAAGACGAAGACGAAGGTTAGTTTTATAAAAAAATCAATTTTTTAAAATCCCAAATTCCAAACTTTAAATTGGAATTTGGAATTTGAAATTTGAAATTTTACCTAATTCTATTTTCATTCTCATTGACACTCTTTTCTATAAATTCACTGTTTTTAATTTTCCCGAAGGAGTAGCGAACGGCAATAGAAATCTCATTTGCATCTACCAAATATTTAAACTTTGAACTAATATTATTAACGGTAAAACTATCCGTATAACTCGTTGCTTTAAAAACATCATTGTAATTTAAAGTACAAGTCCAGTTTTTGCCAAATGTTTTTACGAGCGACATATCGACTATAAAATTGGCTTTTCGTTCAAAAACCCCGTCATTTTGTTTAGTCATTCCCCAGAAAGAAAAAACAAAACTGAACTCCTTTGGCAATTTAAATGTATGGTTTGAATAATAATACAAGTACGGTTTTGACGGATGTAATAACGCAGCAGCATCTTCAGTCTTACTTTTTGTAAAGACCAGAGAGTTTGCTGCCGTCCAGAATTTATAGGTAAACGGCAGTGTCAAATCGATAGTAAACCCTGTTTCTTTCTTAAAATTAATATCAGTAATCATGAGCACATTTGTTTCCTGATTAAAAATAAAAGTCGGGTTAACGACATCTTTGGTTTGGTAATAGCCCAGTTTTAAAGTTTTATCATGATATTGAAATGTACCCGAAATTTCATCTACAAATGCAGGTCCTAAATTAAGACTGCTTCCATACAAAAAATACGGATTGATATAGGTTGCAATTTGGCTTAACGAAGAATATTTTGGTCTTACGATGCTTTTTGCATAATTCAGATTAATACTTTTAGTGCTGTCAATGGGAAAATCAAGACTGACTTTAGGAAACAAATTGGTATAGTTTTTATCAATAGAAGGCAGAATCTGTGTTCTAAATTTTGCATATACATTGGTATTTTCTGCTCTTAACCCGAATGAGAAATCTATTTTTTTGAGCTTTCCCGAAAACTGGATATAAGCGGCTGTGTTTTCTTCTTTAAAATCATAATCTGAAATTTCGTTTTCATGTTTCTCAAAATCAAAAATAGCTGCCTTTGACATTGATTTTGCACTTGAATACAATCCACCGTATTCCAGATTCATTTCATTTTTAAACTTTTTTTCCAGGTCAATTCTTCCCGAAAAAACATCAACATTAAATTTCTGATCGCGATTTTGTGACAGCTCAAAACCGGTTTCGTTATAATTATTAGTAACTAAACTTTCTAAATGCTGATTAAAATTGGAATATTGAAAACCGGCAAAAAGCTGCGTGTCAATCGCTTTTATCTTTTTTGAATAATTAATAAATGCATTTATAAAGTTCTTATTACTGGTATTATCACTCAGAGTAAAAACATTGTTTTCTTCATCCTGTTTTTTGTTGAAAGTAAAAGTACGAATGTCAAAATCATCATTCTGCCGCCTTCCGTTCATACTTACCGAAAAATAGTCATCGTCATTAATTCGGTAAAACAAACCTCCTCCAAAAACATACTGATTCCTGTGAGTAACAGCCGAAACGTCATAATCTGAAACAATAGCAGCCTGCGGAATCTGATAGGCAATACTGTGACTCTCCCACGGATTTAAGCGATTATAATTAAAATTGGCCTTCCATTCTAATTTGTCTTTTTTAAAACTAGAATTAAATCCCAAATAATTATTGTAATTTCTTTTAAAAGAAGCCGTTTCAGAAATATCCGTTCTGAAACTGTCCCTTTTACTCCGTTTCCGCGTTATTAAAATTACGGCACGTCCTTCTGCTTCATATTTTGAAGAAGGATTTTTAATGATTTCAATCGTCTTTATATCAGCCGTTGCTATAGCATTCAGATCATTCATTGTGCCTTTTTGACCATCAATATAAATCAGCGGCTCTCCTTTTCCCACAATCGAAATATTCTCCCGGTCTGTACTAATCTGAACAGATGGCAGCTTAGCAAGCAAATCAACCGGATTGGGTATGGCGCTGTACACTGAATTAGCAACCTCTACTTTTATGTTTCCATGTTCATTTGTAAACGTTTTTTTGTTTTGAGTGATGACTACTTCATTTAGCTGCTGACTGGAGATTGAATCTTTTGGGGTTTCATTTTGGGCATTGGCTGCGAAAGACAGACAGAAAAGCAAAAGAGCCACAAGAAGTTTTAGAGGCAGGTAAAGATTCATTTATACAGGATTTTTGGTTTATGATGCTGCAAAAATGCTTCTAAAAAGCAACAGTGGGAGTTAATTGAAGGTTAATGCGGAGTTAACGGTATATTTGTGTTGTAAAAGCAGTATTTTTGAATGCTCATTTTATAGTGTTATGAAACAACGAATCAATTTATTAATAACCCTGGCAGTTACGGCCCTCATTATCCTGTCGACTGTGCAGTGTTACCTGGTAAAAACGGCTTACGATTATAAAGTTGCCCAGTTTCATACACAGATTAAAAATGAAATTGCCCTGATTACAAACAATTACAGTGATATTGATTCCGTTCTGGTTTCAAAAAAAGAAGCCCTTTACAAAAGTCTTTCCGAGAATTATATTAAAGGAAAAAATTCCAGGCTGGATGTTAAAGAAAATGTTTTAAGAAATGAATATCAAAGTGTTTTAACCCGCGAAATTCAACGAAAATTTGAAAGGGACCTGCCTAATTTTAAAATCGACTTTGCCATTGTCCTAAACAAATTTATCTTGTATAAAAATGCTAAAAAAGCCGACACCATTTTCTCTGAAAAACCTTTTATACAGAATAAATTATACGGTAACCTGGCTTCTTTAAACCATGCTTTCCTGGTTCGGAATTATGTGGGAACCACAAACGGTACTTTTGAAAATCAGGAATATCAGCTGCTGACCGAAGATTCTATGTATGTTTCGGTTATCGACTGGGAAATGATTATTTTAAGACGAATGTCCTTTATTCTGGTTCTGTCTTTATTATCAATCCTTACGCTGATTACTTTATTTGTTATTGCCTTAAAAGCCCTCATTAAACAGAAGAAAGTCAGTGATGTTAAAACTGATTTTATCAATAATATTACCCACGAACTCAAAACACCTCTTGCCACTTTAGGTATTTCGACCAAAATCCTGGAGCAAAAAAATATCCGGGACAACGAAGAAAACTTCAAGGCCATTGTTAATACCATTTCACGTCAGAACAGCCGGTTACAAAGTTTAATTGATCAGGTTATGGCCAATTCACTGGCAGAAAATGAAATTGAATTACAAAAAGAGAAAATCGAAACCGAAGATTTTCTGCTTTCAATTGTAAATGATTTTAAAATTACCTTTCCAAAGATTCATCTTAAAACCGATTTTCAAACCCATAAAACCGTATTGATCCTGGACCGGTTTCATCTTACGACCGCTTTTCTGAATATCCTGGAAAATGCCGTTAAATACGGTTCCAATACCATTACAGTAAAGACAAAAATTGTCGAAAATCAATTTTCCATAAGCATTGAAGATGACGGAATTGGAATTGCGAAAAACAAACAATCGCTTCTTTTTGAAAAGTTTTACAGGGTCGAACAGGGCAATCTCCATAACACAAAAGGTTTAGGTCTGGGATTGTACTATGTTAACCAGATTGTAAAAGCACATCAGGGTTCAGTTAACGTGATCAGCGATTTAGGAAAAGGAACCCAGTTTACTATTTTATTAAAAGTTTAAATCCTTTATTTTGAAAAAATTACTTTTAGCCGAAGACGATTTTGATTTTGCAGCCATTTTAAAACAATACCTGGAACTGCATCAATTTGAAGTAACCTGGGCCGAAAACGGTGAAATAGCTTTACAATATTTTAAAGACCATACTTTTGATATTTGTATACTGGATGTCATGATGCCCAAACTGGACGGGTTTTCACTGGCTGAAAAACTAATTACAATCAATCCCGAAATTCCTTTTATTTTTCTGACAGCCCGAAAATTAAAAGAAGACAAACTTATTGGCTTAAAACTGGGAGCAGACGACTATATCGTAAAACCTTTTGAAGTCGATGAACTGGTACTGCGTCTTCAGAATATCCTCAAGAGAATAGAGCAGAAAAGAAGTCTGGAAGGAAACAACATAATCGAAATTGGTTCGTACATTTTTGATAACGAACGTTTAACGCTCAACACTAAAAATCACGTCCAGCAGCTTACCGAAAAAGAAGCGTCTCTGATTGAATATCTGTACCTCAATCATAACCAGTTATTAAAACGAGAACAAATTTTAATGTCTGTCTGGAAAAAAGACGATTATTTTTCAGGACGGAGTATGGATGTTTTTATCAGCAGGCTGCGAAAATATTTTAATTCAGACCCTAACATCAGCATTGAAAGCGTTCGAAATATTGGTCTGGAATTTAAAATTCAAAAGTAACTTTCTGTAAATCATATAATTTTAGTAAACAATTCTATAACAGCAATAAGCGGTTGAGATTTTAAATTTGTTATAAACTTTAAAATCTGACAATCATGAACCTAAAAAGATTTTTCGGGGGATTGCTGACAATCCTCGGAATAGCAGGACTTATTTGTACGGCCGTGATTTTTGCCGGTACATCAGGAGAAATGAGAGATATTAAATCACTTGTTATTTATGGTATTTTAGGAATCGTTTTCTTTACTTCCGGAATTAGTCTGGTACGTACAACAAAAGATGAATCGTAATATTCTTTTACACACAGAAACACGCATTTGATTTTGAAAAAAAGTTGTTTTTCACTCCATAACCTTAGAGTTGTGAAAGCATCATATGAACTGAAAAAATACTGTGCTTCTGTGTGCCTAAAAAATTACCTTACCAAAATAGCCGCAATCTTTTCATAAAGCGGTGTTTTAACACCGTATTTCCTCCCCTCGTCTACTACAAACTGCGTTAAAGAACGTGCTTCGGTATTTTTTCCGGCCATTAAATCCCGGTGCATAGAAGAAGTAGCTTCTTTTGGTGATTTCTCTAATTTATAAACTGTCTGTGCTACAATATCGTGGGGCAGTTTTAAACCTTTTGCCTGAGCGACATCTTCAATTTCATGTACTAATTCTATGTAAGTTACTTTAGAATCGTTACTGCTTAAAATTTCCCCTATATTCTGGTTCAGATATGAAGTCGCCGAAGCTAAAGCCGAAATAAAAATAAACTTCTCCCAGACCGTTTCTTCAATATTGTCTACTAAATAACTTTCCACTTTTGCTTTTTGAAAAATATCCTGTAATTCTTTCAGTTTTGAAAAAGAAGCTGTTTTGGATCCAAAAAACAATTTCTCATAAAACCCTATTTTTCGGATGGTTCCCGGTGAAAAAATCATCGAAACAATATAAACACAACCCTGCAGTACTTCATTTTCAGGAAACAATTTCTGAATCCTTTCCGGTGCATCAACACCGTTATACAACGGAAGAATTACGGTTTGCTTTGTAATACATCCTTTAAGAGAAGTTAAACTTTCTTCTATGTCATAGGTTTTGGTAGCGCAGATCAGATAATCCAGTTCACCAATTTCGGCCGGATCATTAGAGATCAGATCCGGATAAACAATGGTTTCAGAATCATCGGTGATAATCTTCAATCCGTTTTCGGCAATGGCTTTCCGGTTTTCTCCTCTGGCAATAAATACAACTTGTATTTCTTCTGATTTTTGATAGGCTTTCGCCAAAAGTCCGCCAAAATAGCCGCCTACGCCGCCAAGTCCTAATACTCCAATTTTCTTCATAAATTTCAATTTTAAAAAAAACAAATCTCAAATCTCAAAATCTCAAAATTTCAAATTCCAAATTCCAAATTCTAAATTCTAAATTCCAAATTCCAATAAAATCAGCTAAAATCATTGCTTTCCCAATAGTTAACAGGCTAATCTTCCTGAACAGGATTCAGGTTCAGCTCTGTAAAATCTCTTTCCGTTTTAGAAATAATGATAGTAGCGGTTGTATTTCCAATTAAATTGGTAATTGCTCTGGCTTCACTCATAAACTTATCAACTCCCAGTAAAAAGGCCAGGCCTTCTACAGGAATTTTGTGAATCGCCGTAAGCGTCGAGGCCAGAACGATAAAGCCGCTTCCGGTAACCCCGGCTGCCCCTTTTGAGGTAATCATTAAAATTCCGATCACGGAAAGGATTTCAAAAAAACTCAAATGCACATCGTACAACTGAGCCAGAAATATAACCGACATAGATAAATAAATCGAAGTCCCGTCCAGATTAAAAGAATAACCGGTAGGTATCACAAGCCCCACTACTGATTTGCTGCAGCCCATTCTTTCGAGTTTTACCATTATACTAGGCAGTGCTGCTTCTGAAGAAGAGGTTCCCAGCACCAGCAAAAGTTCTTCTTTGATGTATTTTAAAATAGAAAGAATGCTTATTTTATAATATTTGAGCAGGCTTCCGAGAATCAAAAAAACAAAAAGTGCCATAGTAAGATACACACACAGCATTAATTTTCCAAGCGGAATCAGAGTCTGCAAACCAAATTTTCCAATGGTATAAGCCATCCCGCCAAAAGCACCAATGGGAGCCAGATACATAACATATTTGAGGCAGGTAAAAACCACTTTTGAAAAACGTTCCAAAACTAATATCGTCTGTTCTCTCTTTTGATAAAAATTCAGTGCAATTCCACAGATAATTGCTGCCAGCAAGACCTGTAGAGTAAAATTGGACAGGAAAAACTGCAGCCACGAGAAATCTTTTGCACCTGCATTGGTATACTGACTCGCATCGCCTAAAGCCAGCTGCGATTTATCGATTTTTCCCGGTTGAAAGAAATATGCGATAGCAACTCCGATAGCCAGCGCCGCAGTCGAAACCACTTCAAAATAAAACAGGGCTTTTACGCCAATGCGCCCTACCTTCTTTAAATTCCCCATCCCGGAAATCCCCAAAACGATAGTCAGAAAAATAATAGGACCGATAAAAAGTTTGATCAGGTCCACAAACCTTTTACCCACAATTTCCATTTTCAAACCGTTTTCGGGCGAAAAATGCCCCAGCAGCACACCTGCTATAATCGCAATCAGCACCCAGAAAGTGAGATTGGTAATGATCGTTTTAAAAAGGCTTTCAGGCGCTTTTGAAGAAGGATTTGGAGTGGTTATATTCATGAAAATGGGGTTAGTTAGTTTCACAAATATATAAAAAATGCAGACCTGTAAGCCGGATTCTGTCCCCGATAAATCGGGGCCTTATCATTTATCTAGATCCCGAATTACTTCGGGACTCAAGCTACCTACCCTTCAGCAACGGACGAGAAACCCTTAAATGCTGATATACTTGGTATTTCACCGCATAGAGTTTACCTGGTTTCACTACAGCCTTACCTGTACATACTTTCTGCTGCACTTGTCCTAATCCTCCCGTTCCGAAAAACGAGAGAACCGACGGGCGTTACCCGCTATGCTTCTCTATGGTGTCCGGACTTTCCTCTCTTCCGGTGAACCGGAACAGCGATAAGGCGGTCTGCGCCGCAAAAGTACAATTTTATCACTTAACTATACTGGTTTTAAATTTCCGATTTTATGAGCCCCAGGCTAACTTTTTAATTTTAAAATAGTTATCTTTAAAATTCATAATCATTAAATTCAGTTATCATGAGAAGAATGTATCATTACGCAACTGTTTCAAAAGCTTTAGATCAATTGAATGAAAAAGGATTTACGTGCGATTTTAATCGAAATGCTGACCTGATTAAAAAAAATCCTGAGAAATTTGAAATTGTTCATGTGTATCGATACGAAGGGGAATCAGACCCGGCGGATGAGGCAGTTGTATACGGAATTAAATCTACTTCCGGTAAAAAAGGTGTTTATGTGGCAGGTTTTTCCGCCGACTCAGACCAGGAAACGGCACAGTTTCTATTTCAGTTAAGTATTAAGGGAAGGTAGTTTCCCGGCAGCTGTAATCTATGTCCTTCCGGAAACCTTAAAACAATATACCATTAAAACCCTTTACTGTGTTTAAGAAGGTAATCTTACTGGTCCCGGAAGGACATAAAACAGAAACCTGTCTTTATCCAATCCTCTAAAAACTACAATATGCTTATGGCTAAAGGATTATTATAAAAACAATTTCCTCAAAAAATAATAAAAAATTACACCGTTGGAATTTTTAGTTTCCAGCCCGGCTGAATCAGATCCGGATTCATAATAATATTTTTGTTCGCTTCATAAATAGACTGCCAGGAAACACCATACTTTTTTCCTATTTTAGAAAGCGAATCTCCACTGACAACTGTATATTCTCTCACGACTCCCTGTACCACGTCAATATTCATGACCACATCCGCCGACCTGAAATCGGGATCTAACTTTTCGTAAGTCTTCCAAAGCTGTTCTTTATCTGCAGCTGATTTTGCTGTTCCGTCTATATACAAAACATGATCATGCTCTCTTATTTCCAGATCTGCTGTTTCTAACTGACCGGCCAGATTGATAAGTTCTCTGTATTTATCCTGTAAACTCATAACTCTTTATTTTATAGTTAATTTGTTATCTACTTTTTTGGGTTTCAGCTCCTGTATTTTTTGTATCAAAGGCGACAGCTCTTCTTTTTTAATTTCACCCGAAAGAGTTACAATACCACCTACAACCGTAGCACTTACGCCCTCATACGCTTTAACCACCTTACCCACTGATTTATCCAGATCAGCATCTGAATTGATAATAACTGCAGCTGCAGCCGGTTCTACATCAGGTTCCGGAATCTGGCAGTTATTTACAACCATTTTAACTCCTTTTACGGCTTTAACGGAACGTTCTATGTTTTTTTTGAAAGCTTCATCGTCGCAGGTTCCTACAATAGTAGCAACACCTTCGTGCACCGTAACTTTAACCTCGGTAGTATCGCCCAGTTTTTCACTTATCTGTCTTTCGATATCCGCATCTTTGGGAGTACAGGCCAAAAGTGAAACCGCAAGCCCTGTTCCTAATAAAATTGACTGAATTTTCATAACCTATTCTTTTAATAATTAACTGTTTAAAATTAAACAGATTAAATACCAAAACATTATAGGATATTCTGACAGTTTTTACATCTTTTCCAGTAAAAACAAGGGATAATAAGATTCTAAAACAGAATCAAATCAGGTATTTAAAAGAGAGAAACCACACTAAAATCTGAATAATAATAAAATTAGCAGCCTGAATAAAATCTTTTTCTCTTTTCTTTTTTAGATATATAATAAGGTTCATACCTAAAGGAAAGGTTATGATAAAAAAGAAATAAGCCCAAAAGCAGATTTTAGACTGAGAAGTAAAAAAGGTAAAAAATAGGAAGCAGAAAAAACAGTAGGCATACTCCAGAATAAGTGCCACAGAAAAAATCCGGGATTTGCGGCGTATTTTTTCAATCTCTTCTTTCATTTAATCCCGGTATTGCTTTTTTCTTTAATAAATGCCAGATAAGGCAGCAGCTGCGTGTATTTTTTATCTAATTCCTGCTGATAGACATCAACCAGATAAACTGTATTTTCCTGCATACCATTAAGTATCCATTTTTTAGAAGCTTTGATATCGCCTTTTCTGACTATGAGAATTTTGAAATAATCATTTTCATCTTTTAAAGTCAGTTCATTGAAATCTGATACTTCTGGATTGTTATTGATATTCTGCTGTCCGGTATCGGCACCTAAATAAGCCCCGAATTTTCCAAAATCATAGTACGGATTGTTATTATCAAAATTACGATAGGTTTTTCTGTTTCCTTTTTCCAAAATAAAACGTTTTACCTTTTCGAAATCTTCGACGGTAAACTGATTTGTGATTTTAATAAAATTAGGCTGATTTGAAGACATGGTCTGAGAGACAGATTTTGAAAAACAAGCGGTTATGAATAACAGTAAAAAAGTACTTCGTTTCATACTATTATTCCGGTTTCAGATATCTGACTTCTTTTTTACTGAAATCAGAAAGCATATTTTTAGCTGTTTTATTATAGAATATATTTTTATCCAGATAATCACCAATCAACAATCCTTTCTCTACTCCTGCTGTCTTTTTTAAAAGAGCCTGCAGGGCATTGTAAAATTTAGCAATCTGTTTGTCCGGTGTTTTACTGATCATTCTTAGTTTGATTATTTCAATATGATCCTGATCTGCTCTTCCTCCTTTTCCTTCAATACAATAATGAAAAAGAGCATCATCATAAAAACTGATCCGGTCTTTTTTACTGCTTTTTCCTAAAACCAGATTACCTTCTTTTATTTCCACCGGTTTAGAGGAAAAGAAAAAGCCCCGGTAATCCTTATTATCAGTAAAGGTTATACTTTCACTTTTAGAATCGATTAGTTCGTAGTAAAACCCTTTTGAGTCATTGTAGTATTCTGCATACAGATTCACAGAATTTTCACCGATTACTTCCTGCAGTTCAGAAATAAACTTTTCAAACGGAATTATGATATTGAAATATACCCCCATACTATTTCATTATTTGATATAATTGGTCAACGTTTCAATTAATTCTTCCAATTGAAGAACAGGTAGCTTCACAACTGACTGTATGTCAAAACCATCAGAGCTTATTAACAATACTCCTTCTTTATCTTCCTCATATCCGGCAGGCACTGCATAAAATTTTGGATCTGAAATTACTATTTCTTTTTTACCATCTTTGAACCAGCCGTAATTGGCCTCATAAATAACTTTATTCTCCAGAAACAGTATCGTTTCTTCGCCATAAGTATTCCATAAAGACATCCGAAGAAGATAAAATCCTAAAAGACAAAATATTCCTGTTCCTATAAAGAAACCAATCTGCAGACCGCTTCCGGATGCAATACTAAAAACAACCCCGCACAGAGGGAAAACAAAAAACGAAAAGGTTAGTAAAAACAATATCAGACGAACTAGGAATGGAGATCTTTTTACTTTTAAATTTAAAATATCGTTTTGAAAATTATACTGCTGCATTTCGTTATTTTTTAAGACAATACTCAATTTCTCTTTCTGTAACACTTTCTATGACCCCTTCATTAAAATACGTTTTTTTAATCCAGTTTTTGAATTTGTCATATACGGTTTCAATAGTGTATACAACTTCTTTTTCCTGACCCTGATTAAAAAAATCACTTTTTGATTTATAAACGGCCTTTTTAGAATTTTTAAACGTCTTATAATAATCCCTGATCTCTTTCTTCCCTTTGTACAAATAAATACAGTTAGATAATGAGTCTTTTGAAATCCAGGTTGTTTCAGATCTTTCCAGAAAATCGCCCTCATACTTTTCTTCGATCTTTACTTCAAACTGTTTAGTCTTCCGTTTTTTGGTAATTTCTTTTCGGGAATATTGTGGACTTATTTTTATAACAATGGTCGTATCCTTATCTTTTTTGTGTTCATACAAGATCTGCCTTTGCGGATAAAATGTCATTTTATAACCTCCATGAGACTGATCTGTAACCATTGCAGCACCACTTTCATTTTTCGGATTGTGGTATAGTTCTTCAATCAGCTGATTCTTTTCATTGTATTTATAGGTCCTGAAATCCTGTAAAGTATCATTCAGATAACGTTCTTGTTTTACCACCAGATTTTTAACAAATCTGTTTATGTATTTTTCATGGTACTCTTCTTCTTTACTTATTTTTAAAGAGTCCGGGAATTCAGCCTTACCGCTAAAATACTGATTTACATAATTAAAACTCACAAAGTTGTTGTTTTGTGAAATAGCCGTAATTCTTTCCAAAGCATCAAATTCTACCTTTCGCCATGAAGCTTCAGCTGTTTTATCATAAAACTTTAAAGACTGAATCTTTCCATTTTCTGAAAAATAAACTTCTGAAAGGGTAATTATCGAATCTTTTTTAGGACTCGTTCTGTCCAGCCTTACGTTTTTAACTTTAATTTTTTTGACACAGCCTTTAAAATCAATATCTGCTGGTATCAATTCGATCTTTTTGATTTTATTTTCCTGAGAAAAAACAAAGAAGCTGACTGGTAAAAGAACTAAAAGAAACCATTTTTTCATTGCAGATAATTACTATAAATTACGTTTTTGGGGATACTGGTATTACTATTTTGCTTTACTTTTAATTATTTACCAATTTTACCATATCGCTGGTTTTCAGAAAAATACAAAACTATTTTCTTTCCTTTTTTGGCATAAGGATAAAACAATTCATAATTACCATTATGATTACTGTACCGTAATTCTTTGCTTTTAGTGTCGAAAACGCTGTTTAAATATTCCCGCTCTTCTTTGGTTGTTTTATAAAGATAATTTCTTTTAGAAGGTTTTAGGGTATCATTGAGATTTACAGATTGATAAACATCAAATCCTAAGAAAACCGGTGTGTTTTCTAAAGAATCTTTTACGATCAAAACTACATTTGGAAAATTCTTATCTGTTCCCGAAAGCACTTCCAGAATACTGGCAGTTTCATTAATATATTTCTTTGTAAAAGTGTAATTTACGAGCTTATCACTATTGGTTTTATTTACTTCCATTACAGATTTGGCAGAGTCAGTCAGCATTTTTTCTTTCCTGGCTGCAGTTGCATAATCTCCTCCAAACAAAATAACCGCAATCAGAGGAAAGATCAGAATCAAAGTAAGAAAACGCCATCGGTTCCCTTTGGAAGTTACAGCATCGAGATTGTGTTTTTCGGCAATTCGGGTTAAGTTAAACATTAAATTCACGATCAATGAACCTGTCATTAAAGCCAAAATTCCGAGAATGCTCAAATAAAATGATTCCGTCATATTTTCTCTGAATACTTTTAATCCAAAAACCTGGATCAGAATAAAAGTAAATACCCAATAAACCAGTAAGAGTATTGAAGTTATGCCTATAATATTGCTTAATCGTACTATTTGTTTTGCATTCATAAATTACCGAATTATTATTTTACAGATTTATCATTTTAGTTTCGGATTAAAAATAGTACATTTTTTATTACAAAAATTCAATTCTGTGACGAAAAAAATAAACATAAAAAGAGTATTATTGTATTCAAAACCAATTTTATGAAATTGAAATATACTTTATTCTTATTTACTTTTTTCTTCCTAAACTATGTGTTTGCCTGTGACTGCCCTCCACATAGAAAAGAAACATTAGTTAATAATGGTCTTAGATATGCCGACATTGTATTTTATGGAGAGTTATTAAAAACTGACACTATTCAAAACACTTATGAATTCAGAATAATTGAACTTTTTAAAGGAAAATATCAATCCAAAATAATACATGGAAAAAGCAGAAATAGAAATTGTGATATATCTCCTTTCAAAAAAGATTTATGGATTGTTTATGCTCATTTCAATGAAGACAGCACCATAAACATTAGTCATTGCGAACCTTCTCAAACCTTGGAAATTCCTCCCGGATTTCTGCCTCCAATTCCTGTTATAAAAAAATATAACGAAAAAATCACCAGAATAGACTCTCTGGAAAATGAAATTTTGAACTTAAAAATTAAAAACGAAACGCTTTCTACATTTTTTTATCAGCTGGAGCAATTAAGAGCCTATAAACAAAATCAAATTTCTGAAAAAGAAAAAACGGAAGCAGAACCGGAGACTTATACTAAATACATTTTTATATCTCTCGCTGTAAATAGTATAGTTTTGCTGAGCTTACTTTTTGTCTTTTTACAATACAAACTGAAACAAACCTGAAATCTCTATTTCGTCAATGCTGTAAAATCAGGATCAGACCATAAATTTTGAAGTCCGGGAAACTGTTTGGCATCCTCTTTTAATTCCGGTTCTAATTCAAATGTCAGTTTTAAATAATCCAAACATTCTGTGGTTTTACCCTGTTTGTTTTTTATGATCGCTACTTGGTAATAATTCCAGGAAAAAGGATGGATTATATTGTTTTCGTTAAACTGATCGATGGCTTCTTCATAATCCTCAATTCTCATTAAGTACATTCCTTTACAATATGCCAGCTGGTAAGCAGCATGTATATCAAATGCCCTTTTGAAATTTTCAAACTCAGCCATAGCTCTTTCTTTAGAAAACCTGTGAAATGTCCTAAGCAGTAAATCAATAGCCACATGTTCCCTGAAATAATCAGCAAACAATGTCCTTACAGACGCTAAAGCTTTCTCTGTTTCATTTTCTTTTAAATAAAACTGAATTATAAAAATTAAAGCGTTTGGATGTGCTGCATCCTTTTTCAGAAGAGACAGCACGGTTTCGATAAACTCAGCCTCGTTAGTTTCGTTTAACATATCAAACAAAACTTCCATTTTATTTTCCAGAACCTGAACATTTTCAGGATCCAGTTCTAATGCCCTGTTATAAAAATAAAGTGCTTTTACATTGTCATTTTTTCTGGAATATAATGTTCCTTTATTGGCATAGGCCAATGTCGCTTTTTCGTCCAGTTCGATCGCTTTATCAAAAAGTTCAAGTGCATTGTCCAGATCTCCTCTTTCCATTTGATAAGCACCGTAACCTATGTATTTATCAACCTGATCCGCATCGGCGTTTTCCCTTACATGGTCCGGATTTGGAATTATTCGAATACCAGAAATAGCGCCGGAATCCAATTCACTCTGAAAATCTTTTACCATTTGGGCGTTTAAATTTCTAAGCTTAAGTACTACCTCAGCAGCCTGGTTTTGATTTAAGCCTTTTTCCTGTAGATGTTCTTCTGTTATTTCGTAATTCTGGTTATTAGCCAAAAAATAGTTCTGTACATATTTCAAAATTTCAGTCTGATACTCATTACTTTGAAATTTTAAGGCATCAATTCCATGGTCTTCAACATCTTTTACTTTATCATTTTCTAAAATTCTGTTTGCACTACGCAAAACATGATCAATTTGTTCTTGTGTAAGGCCTGACTTTTTAAGTTCGGCAATTGCTAAATCAGGCTCTAACTGATTTTCCTGCAGTTTGGTCAATGCTAAAGCTAAAATCTCGTTTTGAAACTGTGGCGAATTGAAATCAGGTTCTTTATTTTCAGGATTCTTTTTCCATAAAAAATCAAATATTCCCATATTATTATATAGTGTTTTTAGTCTGTGATATAAGCGCTAAAATAATTCTTTTTAGATTACAAAATGAAGCTTATTCAGGTTTAGTATTAAAAAATATATTCGAAATCATCTGACTAAAAAAAGATATACTGATTTTAGTTTTAACGTTACTTCCTCACATTCAAACCACTCAAAATCCACTAAAAGATTTATGATTTTCAGATTTGTGATTTGGTAATTTTCAGCCTATATTTGCTATCGAATAAAAAAGGAACATGGAACAATTTGTAGTATCGGCGCGTAAATACCGTCCTCAGACATTTAAAGATGTAGTGGGGCAGAAAGCCATTACGAACACTTTGCTGAATGCTATTGAAACCAATCACCTGGCTTCTGCTCTTTTATTCACAGGACCCCGTGGAGTGGGTAAAACTACCTGCGCCCGTATTCTGGCACGAAAAATAAACCAGCCGGGATATGACGATCCTACCGAAGATTTTGCTTTTAATGTTTTTGAGCTGGATGCTGCTTCCAACAACTCGGTTGATGACATCCGTAACCTGATCGATCAGGTTCGAATCCCGCCTCAGACAGGACAATACAAAGTATATATCATCGACGAGGTGCATATGCTGTCTTCGGCTGCTTTTAATGCTTTCCTGAAAACATTAGAAGAACCGCCAAAACACGCTATTTTCATTTTAGCAACAACAGAAAAGCACAAAATCCTTCCAACGATTTTGTCCCGTTGTCAGATTTTTGATTTCAAAAGAATTACGGTAAAAGATGCTAAAGAACATTTGGCTGATGTTGCTGAAAGTCAGGGAATCCATTTTGAAGACGATGCGCTGCATATTATCGCCCAAAAAGCAGATGGTGCGATGCGTGATGCTTTATCGATATTTGACCGTGTCGTTTCGTATTGCGGAACGAACCTTACCCGTCAGGCCGTAACCGAAAACCTTAACGTTTTAGATTACGAAACTTATGTAAGTGTAACCGAATTGATTCTGGAAAACAAAATCCCCGATCTTTTAATTGCGTACAACGATATTCTGGCAAAAGGTTTTGACGGACATCATTTTATTGCCGGACTGGCTTCTCATTTCAGGGATTTACTGGTAAGCAAAACACCTTCGACCATTGCTCTGCTGGAAGTTGGAGAACAGGCGCAGCAAATGTATGCCGCCCAGTCTCAAAAAGCCTCGCAGGAATTTTTACTAAAAGGAATCGATCTTGCCAACGACTGCGATTTAAAATACAAACTCAGCCAGAACCAGCGCCTTTTAGTTGAATTATGCCTGATGCAGTTAGCCTCTATCAACTTTGATGGAGAAAAAAAAAAGCTGAGCAATTCATAATCCAGCCCACTTATTACAAAAACGGCAGCTTTTCTATCGTTGAAGTACCCAGTGTAAAATCTCAGAATCCAAATTCAGAAACTCAAAATACGGCTTCCCAATCACAGGAAAACCGTACAAACAGTGACAATAACAACGTAACTCCTGCTGTTACGAATGCGGCTGTACCGGAAACACCTAAAGCAGAAGTTCCTAAAACTGAGACCAGTGGTGAACCAAGAGTTTCTGCCTTTTCTCTTGCCAGTATCCGCAAGAAAAAAGAGCTGGAAGAAAGCAGTAAAAATTATGTAAAACCCTCGTCTGTTTTACCTACTGAGGAGTTTAACGAAACCGACATGCGTCTTCACTGGAACAAATATGCGGAACGTTTAGGTCAAAAAGGATTAAAGATCATGGAATCTATCTTATTGATCAATGATCCGTTTCTGGAAGGTACAAAAATTAGTTACGAGCTGCCAAACGAAGGTTCCAAACTCGAAATGGAAGGACAGCTTAACGGTTTATTAGGTCATTTAAGAGGTCATCTGCACAATCACGACATCACAATTGAAATTATTGTAAACGAAAAAGCTGAAACCAAAAGAACCTATAACAACCAGGATCGTTACAACCGTTTTCTGGAAATCAATCCAAATATCGAACTCTTACGTTCAACATTTGGACTGGATTTAAAAGATTAATTTTTTTACGAAAGGATTATTTATTCTGTAATCCGAAACGGTATATTTTTTCGAGCCATTTTGTTCTTTGGGAATCATCAGAACCTTTTATAATCCCAATATAACTTACCTTAACAGGCTTTATTCCGCAGAATTCCAGAGTCGACGTTTTTAACTGATTAACGCTTGGTCTGCCAAAAAATACTCTGTAATACCAGCCTGGCTGATCTAAAGTGGTAATAATATGCGCCGTTTTTCCTTTTAGTAATTTATCCCACCACACTGAATTTTCGCGGTACTGAAATGCCATTCCGGGTAAAAAAAGTCTGTCGATAAACCCTTTTGTAACAGCCGGAAGTCCGCCCCACCAAACCGGGTGCACCCAGACTAAATGATCGGCCCTTTTGATTTTTTCCCAGGACTCCAGCAAATCCGGTTCGAGTTCTGTTCGTTTTTGGTAACCAAACTTCAAATTGGGATTAAACTGCAGCGACGCAATAGTAATTACTTCTACAGCTGCTCCAGAGGCTTCTGCTCCTTTTTGATATTCAGCCGCAATAGCAAAATTAAAACTGTCAGGATTAGGATGTCCGTTTATAATGAGTATCTTTTTCATAAATATTCTTTTTCCAAAAATACTATGCGATTCATTCCTTTTACCGGACAAATGTCCTGAAAACTATTTTAATTTATGAGTACAAAATCTACAGAAGCTTACAAAACAGCTTTCCTGATCCGGCTTAAATGTCTTGGCGTTATTCCTAAATAAGAAGCCAAATACTGCAGGGGAATTAACTGCAGGTAGTTTTGATGGTTTTGAAAGAGTTCTTCATAACGACGGGCACCCGATAATTTCTGAAAAGAAACCATCCTTTTCTGAAGATTTACAAACTCCATTTCGGTTAACTTTCTTCCGGCTTCCTGCCAGTTAAAACCTGATTTATAAAGGATTTCCAGTGCTTTACGATCTAAAACCTCCAATTCGGTATCGACTAAAGCCTGAATATTTTCTTCCGCTTTTTCCTGTGTAATAAAACTGGCAAAAGAAGCCATAAATTCATTTTCAAAAGCAAAGCAATTCGTGATTTCGTCTCCTTTATGATTAAAAAAAAAGGAACGTAAAATTCCTTTTCTTATAAATACTATTTCATTACAAACCTGATTTTCAACTGATAGTAATTCTCCTTTTTTAAGAGTCCGAAATGTTATCAAATCCTCTAAAAGAGATAATTCTTCCTCTGAAAAATCCTGAATGGACTGAAAAACGGTTTTCATTAAATTTTACCGTAATACATTGCTTTTACAATTCCGTCTGAAAGTCCGATTTTTGGAACAAAAATCTGGCGTGCCCCGCTCCATTTCATTGCATTCAGGTAAATACGGGTAGCGTGGATGATTACGTCCGCACGATCGGAATTTAATCCCAGTTCAGCAATTCTCTGCTCATAGGTCAGCGAATTTAAGAAAGCATACTGCGAATTAATATAGATGTACGAAAGCGGTTTTTCCTGTTGCTTTCCGGACATTTTAAACAGTTTATTGATGTTTCCTCCGGAACCAATCAACGTTACTTCTTCATAATCTGCCGTATTGGTTTTAATCCATTTTTCGATTTCATCCCAGACCACATCGTGTACCATATTGTTGAGTAAACGAACCGTTCCGGCTTTAAACGATCTGGAATTGATCATTTTTCCGTCAGAGAATAGTGTAAACTCCGTACTTCCACCCCCTACGTCAACAAAAAGATACGTTTCGTCTGTTTTCAGCAAATGATGCAGGTCTGTAGAAGCAATAATCGCCGCTTCTTTTTTACCGTCGATAATCTCAATTTTAATATCGGCTTTTTTCTTAATCAGAGCCACTACTTCTTTGGCATTATAAGCTTCACGCATTGCCGAAGTAGCAAACGCCATATAACGTTCTACTTTATGTACTTTCATTAAAAGGTTGAATGCTTTCATTGCATCCACCATCCGGTCAATATTTTCAGGCGAAATTTCACCTACAGTAAAGGCGTCCTGTCCTAAACGAATAGGCACACGCACAAGCGAACTTTTATTAAACTGGGGCTCTTTTCCTTCCTGTTCTACAACGTTCGATATCAGAAGCCTCATGGCATTGGAACCGATATCTATAGCTGCTAATTTCCTTATATTAATCATGCTCACTTTATGATTTTGTAATTGAATTGTATTGATTTAATCTACTTTTTGAGGAATTTCTTCCTGTACCGCAATTTTATTCTGATAATATTTATAGGTTTCAAATTGCGCTCTGAATGGAGCATGGTGGTTTCGAGGCTTATATTTATTATCCAGCTTATAGGAATGGTATCTTACTTTTACGTTTCCTTTCCAGGCAATATTAAAATTGTCTATTAATTCTTTTTTGATTTCATGATCATATACAGGGCAGGTTACTTCTACCCTTCCGTCAAGGTTTCGGGTCATAAAATCGGCCGAAGAAATATAAACTTCATTAAGGCCGGCATTTCCAAAGATGTATACTCTTGAATGTTCCAGGTAATTATCGACAATACTAATGGCTTCAATATTTTCGCTCATTCCCGGAATTCCCGGAATCAGAGAACAGATTCCTCTTACCTGAAGCTGGATTTTTACTCCGGCATTACTGGCTTCGTACAGTTTATCGATCATTTTAAAATCAGATAAACTGTTCATTTTTAATTTTATAAATGTTTTTCTTCCGGCCAGAGCATGAAGGATTTCACGATCTATGAGTTTTACAAATTTGGTTCTGGTATAATGCGGTGATACAATTAAATGTTTGTATCGGTGCACCCTGTAATTGATATCAAAAAATTCAAATATTTTTGAAGTGTCTTTTAAAATTCCCTGATGACAGGTAAACAGCGTTACATCTGTATAAATTTTAGCGGTCGATTCGTTGAAATTTCCGGTTGAAATAAATCCGTAACGACGGTTTTTCCCATCTTCAATTCTTTCAATAACACAAATTTTACTGTGTACTTTAAGCCCTTTTATTCCAAAAATAAGTTCTATCCCTTCGGTCTGCATCTGCTCGGCATAAGAAATATTCGAAGCTTCGTCAAAACGGGCCTGAAGCTCAATCTGTACTACTACTTTTTTTCCGTTTTTTGCCGCATTAATAAGCGAACTGATTATCTGGGAGTTTTTTGCCAGACGATACAACGTAATTTTTATACTGTTTACTTTTGGATCTAAAGCGGCCTCTCTTAAAAATTTAGTCAGATAGGCAAAGGACTGATAAGGTGCATGTACGAGATAATCCTTTTTACTGATTTTTTCGAGTATACTTCCATCCAGACTTAATCCCGGAACCGGCAGCGGCTCGTTGGGTTTATACAACAAATCGTAACGTCCCAGATTTGGAAAATCCATATAATCACGACGATTATGGTATCTTCCTCCCGGAATAATACTATCGGTCTCCACAATTCTCATTTTTTCGAGGAAAAAACGCAGTGTATCTTCTTCAATTAAGCTGTCGTAGATAAAACGTACAGGCTCACCAATACGTCGGTCTTTTACCGAAGACGCAATTTTTTCCAGCATACTTTTACTCAGATCACTGTCGATATCGAGCTGGGCATCGCGGGTAATCTTAATCATGTGTGCCGAAACACTTTTATAATCAAATATATTGAAGATGTTTTTCAGCTTTAAGCGGATGACATCATCGATTAAAATCACATATTGTTTATCATCTTCAGAAGGAAGTACCACAAACCTGTTAATGGTTTTAGGAATTTCGATCAGTGCATAACGAATTTCGTTATTGGCCAATTCCAGACGAACTGCCAGATATCCCGCTGTATCTTTTAAAACAGGAAAAACAGCCAGATCATTCAGGATAATCGTTACCAGCTCCGGACTTAATTTCTGCATAAAAAAGTCCTTTAAAAAGCATTCCTGCTTTGGTGTTACCTGATCTTCGTTTATAATAAAAATATTCTCGGCTTCGAGTTCTGTTTCAATATTACCTAAAATACGTAAACTTTCAGACTGCTGCTGAATTACGATCTCGGTAATATCTTTAATCAGCTGATGCGCAGAAATCCCCCCCAGATACTTCTCTCCGGAAATACCGGAAAGACTCAGTCTTCGAATGGCGGCATATCGAACTCTAAAAAACTCATCTAAATTGTTTGAAAAAATTCCAACAAATCGCAGTCTGTCTAAAAGAGGAACGGTGTTGTCTGCCGCTTCCTGAAGTACTCTTGCATTAAACGCTAACCAGCTTTTTTCTCTATCGATATATTTTTGTTCGTACACTGTAATTATTTTAAGTCTTTGGGGAATAGGGTTTTATTGGTTTTGCCATTATTAATAGATTCCCAGCTGTCTGAATCGAATTGTAAAGATACAAAACCTGAGGTCGGGACATTATCAATAAAAACATCCCCAAATTTATTAACAAAATTTGTAATAGCCTCGTTATGTCCAAAAAGAATAACGCTTTCGAAACTATTATCACACGATTTAATAACCTTTTCCAGCTGTCTTTCATCAAAAGTATAAAGATCGTCTTTGTACACAATGCTGTCTATTGGATAAGACAGGTTTTGGGCAAATATTAAAGCGGTTTCAGAAGCACGTGCAGCGGTGCTGCTCCAGATTATATAAGTTTTAGGAAGATATTTTAAAATGTTGGTGGAAACTTCGTGAGCATCTAAAATCCCTCTTTTCATTAAAGGCCTGTCGAAATCTTTTAAAGGGGCTTCCCAGCTCGATTTTCCATGACGTATTAAAATTAAATTTTTCATAAGCAGAAGGTTTAAAAAAACGCAGAAAATAACTGCCGTTTTATTGAAGTTCTAATTTACAAAAGAAATTTTAATACTCTCCCTTTTTTTATTTCTGTTAACATTCATCATAAATTTTAACATCCCAAGAATAATACTCTAACTATGCTCACCATTAGTATGACTACTCCGGATTCTGCTCTGTGCATAACAGCAGATAACGGCGGTGTTATCCCGCCGATAAAAGAAAATGAATAAATATATTTTCACATAAAAATCACAACTTATTGAAAAACAAACAACTAAGTTATTATTAACAAAAATTTACTTAATTTTGAACAAGCGAAATTATTGGTTTTGCGATTCGAAAGCATCACAGAATCAATAGGTAATAATTAATAATAGATTTTATTATGGGGACAAAATTATTTTTATTCGTCATTATATTTGGAGTCTTTACAGCCTATGCACAGCAGGATGCACAATACACTCAGTATATGTACAATGCCATAAACATAAATCCTGCTTATGCGGGATCGCGCGGTGCATTAAGCATTTTCGGTCTCTACCGCACCCAATGGGTTGGTCTGGACGGAGCACCGGAAACCAGCAGTTTTTCTGCTAACACGCCCATAAACAACAGCAATATAGGAGTAGGATTATCACTGGTAAATGATAAAATAGGCCCTACTAATGAAAACACTTTATCCGCTGACTTATCGTATACCATTCATACCTCTGCAGGTTTTAAACTGTCCTTTGGTATAAAAGCAACTGCCAATATCTTCAACCTGGATCTTAGCAGGTTAAATCCCGAAAACCAGCTTGACCCGCAGTTTCAGAATTTAGACAATAAATTTTCACCTAATATCGGGGCCGGTGTATACTGGCATTCCGATAAAGCGTATATAGGATTCTCTGTACCTAATTTCATTGAAACCAACCGTTACGATGACAACGATATTGCCATTTACAAAGACAAAATCAATTACTATTTAATGGGAGGTTATGTTTTTGATCTGGATAAATACCAATACTACAGATTTAAACCGGCCCTGCTGGCTAAAATGGTTGAAGGAGCGCCCTTACAGGTAGATATCTCGGCTAATTTTTTATTCTTCGAAAAATTTACAGCCGGAATAGCCTACCGCTGGAGTGCTTCTGTAAGTGCCATAGTTGGTTTTCAAATTACTGACGGGCTGTATTTAGGATATGGCTACGATCGTGAAACCACAAAATTAAACAACTATAACTCAGGTTCGCATGAAATATTCCTGCGTTATGAATTCTTCAAAAACAATGGCAGAATGACCACTCCCCGTTTCTTCTAAAATTAATAATCATGAAAAATTTTACGCTTCACTGCTTACTAATTCTAAACATTCTCTCTGGCTACTCCCAGCAGGCCAGTATGAATTCAGGAGATAAAAAATACGACGCTTATGCCTATATTGATGCCGTTAAAACCTATGAGCGTATCGCTGATAAAGGATATAAGTCAGAAGATTTGTTTAAAAAGCTGGGGAACTCTTATTATTTCAATTCCGATTTTGACCATGCGGTAAAATGGTACGATGAACTTTTTATGCTAAACACCTCACCGGAAGCCGAGTATTATTACCGGTACGCCCAGTGTTTAAAATCAACCGGACAAGTGGATAAAGCCAGTCAGATACTCGAAAAATTCAGCACTGAATACAAAAACGATTCGAGAGGTAAATTATACAAGGAAAATGTAAACTATCCCGACAAAATCAAAGCCAACTCAGGACGTTACCAAATTGAAAATGCCGGAATAAATTCTAAATATTCTGATTACGGAAGTTTTGTTTACAAAAACAAAATCTATTTTGCCTCGGCAAGAGATACGGGGAATTTTTCACAGCGAAAACACAAATGGACGGGCGAATATTTCACCAATATCTATGATGCCGAAATTGATCCTGAAACCGGAACGTCCTCTAAAGTAAACAAAATTAAATCAGAGCTTAACAGCCGTTTTCATGAATCGACTCTAGTTTTTACCAAAGATGGTAATACTGTTTATTTTACCCGTAACAATTTTGTCAATGGTAAAAAAGGAAAGGATGCTCATAATGTTACCTTAGTCAAACTATTCAAAGCCCGTTTTGAAAATGGAAAATGGACTCATATCACCGCTCTTCCGTTTACAAGTGATCAATACAGTACGGCGCATCCGGCGTTAAGTCCTGACGAAAAAACATTGTATTTTTCGTCGGATATGCCCGGTTCCGCAGGAGAATCAGATATCTACAAAGTCAGCATTAACAACGACGGCAGTTTTGGAACTCCTGAAAATCTGGGAAAAGAAATTAATACCGAAGGCAAAGAAACCTTTCCTTATGTAACCAGTGAAAATGAGATTTATTTTTCGTCAGACGGACATCCCGGACTGGGCGGTCTTGACATTTTTTCAGGACAAATTGCTGCTGACGGAACGATCCACGATATTGAAAATCTGGGTAATGACATCAATTCTCCAAAAGATGATTTTGCGTATAGTATTGATCCGGTTTCCCGAAGAGGTTATTTTTCTTCCAATAAAGACGGCGGACAGGGTTCTGATGATATATACAAGTTTTTAGAAACCAAAAGACTCCGCTGCACACAGGAATTAAACGGTGTGATCACCGATGCGTCCACCGGAGTGGTTCTGCCGGGAACAAAAGTTACTTTATATGAAGATCAGAAAGTAAAAAATACTTTGACAGCGGATACCGAAGGAAAATATGTTTTTTCTGCTGAATGCGGGAAAAGCTATAGTGTGAGAGCTGAAAAACCAGAATATGCAACCAAAGAAGTCAGCATAATCATAGAAAAAACAACAGGAAAAACGAATCTCCCAATTGCCGTTGATAAAACAGTCTGCAAAGTAGTCGTGGGAGACGATCTGGGAAAATGTTTTGGAATTAATATGATTTACTTCGATTTGAACAAATCTACTATTAAAACCGAAGCTGCTTTAGATCTGGAGAAAATACTGGATGTATTAAAACAGCATCCTGCTATGAAACTGGATATCCGTTCTTTTACTGACAGCAGGGCATCACATTCCTACAATCAGTCACTGTCTGACCATAGAGCAGCCTCAACCATTGACTGGCTTATTGAAAATGGAGTCGATAAAAAACGGTTAACCGGAAAGGGTTATGGAGAAACTGAGCTTGTAAACCATTGTTCTGATCATGTTCCATGCAGCGAGGAAGAACATCAGCTGAACCGAAGAAGTGAATTTATCATTACAGGTTTATAACAAATGATCTAAAACTTAAAAAAGCTGTCTTTGCAGACAGCTTTTTTAATAAAACGTCGTTATAACTCAGGTATTACAACGACAACTAACCAACCAGTTCAAACGTTTCCTTTTTAAATCTTTGCGAATATATTCGTATAATATTTTTTACCATCGGCATTCGTAGTCACCGCTATGCCAAAATGAGTAAAATCGCCTTCTATATTATCTTTATGTCCCTGGCTTTCCAGCCAGCCTTTTACTACAGCCTCAGAAGTCTTGTAGTCATAAGCCACATTTTCTCCTACTTTTTTGGCACCAAGCACGCGCATCACATTATTCGAACGCGATGCAAATCCGTTATGATTCACAACATTATTGTCAATCATATACTTATTGTGCTCTTTGCACTGATAAGAAATGTGATTACTTTTTACCAATGCCTTCAAACCAATACTAACCCTGTATTCGTTTATTAACTGCATGGTTTCTAATTCAGAAGAATTATAGCTAAACTCCGTAACTACTTCTTCCTTTGAAGTATTTGTTTCAGTCCCGTCGGCATCGTCAGCAGAGCATGAGTTCATTGTGATTGACATCACAATGAACACCATGGCGCACATAATCTTTTTCATAATCAAATAGTCGTTAGTTCTAAAGTAAATGTTGGGGCAAATGCTTTAACTTATATATGTGCTTATTGCTTTAAATTTCTTACGCAAACGTATTCAATTCATCGGTAAACTACAAAAATAATCGATGAACTACACTATTTATTTTAAAATAAAGATAAAAATCCTACAAATCAAGAAGAAAGGCGCTCGATTTTCCATGAGAAATCAGACTGACCGGTATACCGAATCCGGTCATGAAGACGATTGGGTCTTCCCTGCCAGAATTCTACCTGAAGTGGTGTCACGATATAGCCGCCCCAGTTATCAGGTCTTGGTATGGATTTTCCTGCATAGTCGGCTTCCAGTTTTTTTAAATTGTCTTCCAGAAAAGTCCGGGACGGAATTACCTCGCTCTGATGTGATACAACAGCTCCAAGCTTGCTTCCATCGGGACGGGAATCAAAATAATTATCAGAAATAATCTCAGAGGTTTTTTGAGCAATTCCCTTTATGATTACCTGGCGTTCCATTTCCTGCCAGAAAAAAGACAAACATACATTAGGATTGGCTTCTATTGCCTTTCCTTTTTCAGAATTGTAGTTGGTATAAAATATAAAACCTTCCTCTGAAAATTTCTTCAGTAAAACCACTCTGGATTTTGGAAATCCGTCAAGGCCAATCGTAGAAACAGTCATCGCATTTACTTCTCCGCTTCCGCCAAAATCTTCCACTTCATGAAACCATCTGTTAAAAAGATTAATGGGATCTTCCGGAATATTAGTTTCTAACAATTCACTCTTTTCATAAGATCTTCTGTAATTGCTTAAATCACTCATGTTTTTTTTAGTTTTAGATTGGTTTCAGGTTAAAAAATTAAAAATCAGACCCGAAATTATCGGGATTAACTGATTGATCTTTTTTTTAAAATTCAAACGAAACACCATCGTCTGCCAGAAGCACATTTGGAAAAACTTCCTCCGCTTCCTGCTTAAAGGGTTCTATACCGTCATAACGGGTTGAATAATGACCTAAAATTAATTGTTTTACATTGGCTTTTAGAGCAATCGTAGCTGCTTCTTTGGCCGTAGAATGTCCTGTTTTTGCAGAAAGTCGTGCTTCCGATTCTAAAAACGTGGATTCATGGTACAAAACATCTGCATTTTGGATAATTGGTATTACGGCTTCATGATACGCTGTATCCGAACAAAAGGCATAACTTTTGGTCGGTGCCGGATCAAAAGTCAGTTTTTCATTTTCAATTATAGTTCCGTCGTCCAGCGTAATATCACTTCCGTTTTTTATTTTCTGATAATAAGCCACATGGATATTGTAATGCTGAACGGCTTCAACATTCAGTTTTCTGTCATCCGGTTTTTCCTGAAAATGAAAGCCATTTGTATAAACACGATGGTTTAACGGAATTGTTTTAACAATAACCTTTTTGTCTTCAAAAACAACTTCGCTTTCTTTGGATTCCAGTTCATGGAAAAACAAACTATAGGTCGTCCAGGATTCCGTAAGCTTTAACTGAAGAAGAATCAGTTCTTTGATTCCTTTTGGTCCGTATATGTGCAGATCTGTTGTTCTTCCTAAAAGGGAAAATGTCGAAATAGTCCCGATTAACCCGTAAAGATGGTCTCCATGCAGGTGTGAAATAAAGATGTGCTCTATTTTTGAAAATTTGATCTTATTTTTTCGAAGCTGAACCTGGGTTCCTTCACCACAGTCAATTAAAAACAAATGGTTTTTAATTTCTAAAACCTGTGAAGTCGGGTTCGTAAGTGTTCTGGGAGTCGCGGCATAACAGCCAAGTATGGTTAATTCCAATTTATTGTTTATTCGTTTATTTGGTAAATTGTTTAATCGTATAAAATTAAATCAAATCGATTAAACGGTCAAACGAATAAACAATTAAACCAATTTTAAAATCCGAGGTCTCTTTCGATTTCTTCCATTTCGATAATATCGTGGGCTTCCAAAAGTGAAGGCACCACCACTAATTTATCTGAAACAGCATTAAAATCAAGATCTGAAGCCACAATGACAAACGATTTTTTTGCTTTTTTCTGAAGTTTTATCAGTGGTAAAAAAACTTTCAGGTCATTTTCTGAAATCTCAGTATCCGACGATAAATCGATGATAACATTGTGTTTTTCAAAGGTTTTAAACTGCTGCGTTACTTTTTCCACAAAGCCGTTAAAATCGCCTTGTGTGTCTTTTATCGTAACGGTATGTCCTTTTTGATCTACTTTCATTATAATTTGCGGGGCTTATATTATTAAGGTGCTAATTTACGAAGTTTTTTTTACAGTTTTTAGTTCCTGTTCCAGTATTCAGTCGCAGTTTTCAGTCTCAGTCTCAGTTAGAAACTGAAAACTGAGACTGAGACTGAAAACTTAAAAATTACTGAATCTTAGAAGCTAAAAGATAAATAACCGCCATTCTAATCGCTACACCGTTCTCCACCTGATTTAAAATTACCGAGTGATCAGAGTCGGCCACTTCAGAAGTGATCTCTACTCCTCTGTTAATTGGTCCCGGGTGCATAATGACAATTTCTTTTCCAAGTGAATCTAAAAGCGGTTTGTCTACTCCGTACTGCTGTGCGTATTCACGTGTCGACGGGAAGAAATTTACATCCATACGCTCGTTCTGTACCCGAAGCATATTGGCCACGTCGCACCATTCCAGTGCTTTGCGTAAATTAGGTTCCACCGTAACACCAAGTGATTCGATATATCTCGGAATCAGTGTTTTGGGCCCGCATACTTTAACTTCTGCTCCCTGCATCTGCAAAGCATATATATTGGACAAGGCTACTCTCGAATGCAGAATATCGCCTACGATCACTACTTTTTTTCCGGCTACATCGCCCAGTTTTTCTCTGATCGAATAACTGTCCAGCAGAGCCTGAGTTGGATGTTCGTGCGCTCCGTCTCCAGCGTTTACAATACTGGCTTTGACATTTTTGGATAAAAAATAAGCCGCTCCGGGATTGGAGTGGCGCATTACAACCATATCAACTTTCATTGAAAGGATATTATTTACAGTATCAATCAGGGTTTCTCCTTTTTTAACGGATGACTGAGCTGCCGAAAAACTGATCACATCAGCAGATAAACGTTTCTGCGCTAATTCAAAAGAAAGTTTGGTTCTGGTACTGTTTTCAAAGAAAATATTGGCAATGGTAATATCTCGTAATGAAGGAACTTTTTTAATTGGCCGGTTAATGACTTCTTTAAAATGATCTGCCGTTTCAAAAATCAGGTTAATATCATTTTCATTAATGTATTTTATGCCTAATAAATGATCTACGCTTAATTCTTTCATTTGTATTGTTTATTTGTTTAATCGTTGAATTGTTTAATCGTTTTTTTTTTGTAAAATCGCTTAATCGGTGTTATTACCGATTAAACAATTAACCGGTTAACCGATTAAACTTAATTCGTCACTAAGTGAACCACATCTTCACCATCATTTTCTTTCCAGCTTACTTTTACTTTTTCGTCATTAATAGCATCTACCTGACGGCCTCTGTAATCGGGCTGAATAGGTAAATGACGGCTGAAACGTCTGTCAATTAATACCAAAAGCTCAATTTCTGAAGGTCTTCCAAAAGACTGGATAGCGGTTAACGCCGAGCGAATACTGCGTCCGGTAAACAATACGTCATCAATAAAAATGACTTTTTTGTTCTCCACTATAAAGTTGATCTGGGTTTTATTGGCTTCCAGCGGTTTGTCGGTTCTGCGGAAATCATCTCTGAAAAAAGTGATATCCAGATAACCCAGTGAAATCTCAGGAGTCTGGTATTCGTTCTCTAAAATTTGTTTTAAACGTTCAGCTAAAAAAACACCTCTGGGCTGAATCCCGATTAAAATAGTGTCTGAAAAATCAAGATGTTTTTCGATTAACTGACAAGCCAAACGATGGAGTATGATAGTAACTTCTTTTGAATTAAGTAATACTTTCTGGCTCATAAGTAATTGTAATGATTAATCGGGCAAATATACAAAATCAGAATTTATTTGGCGGGGTGTTGGGGTTGGAAATATTTTTTATCGATTTTAATTCTTATCCTGTTTTATAATATACTTTAGCATCTGCAAATATTTCCATTACATCAGTTAGAAATGAATCACAACTTAATCGAAAATGTCAGACTTGCAATCCATCCTAAATTTCAGGATTGGGTTTTATTTCAAAATGGCAGTTACATTGTTTTTAACAATACTGATACAATTAAAGACATAAGAAAAGAAGCCATGAAAATTATGTCTGAATATGGTCCTGTTTATATCGGATCTCCCGCCGGAGATTTTGGAGTTATCACTCTTAAAAAGTCGAAAGGATGGTCAATATCCGGGCATTATTACGGAATGTACACCTACGTTCATCCATCCGAACTGGATACAGCGGTTGTCAATGAACACGAAATAGGTTTACTGGGTCGTTCCAAAAGAGATTTAGATGGCCAAAATCCGGTCATTTTATATGTTAACAGAAAAAATATTGAAATAAAATTAATAGCGGGCTTCGTAGGTTTAAAAAACGTGAAACTCCCATTCGTATGGGCAGTGAACAATTTCAATCCAAAATTAATTTTAAAAGAAGCCTCTTTTGAACACAGAGGCAGTTTTTGGAGTAAAACGGAATACTATGAGAATATTCAAAAAATTGATATCTATCTGGCCTACGGAACCACTAACATTGAAATCACCAAAACAAATTCTATATTTACTTTTGTCGGAAACACAAACAATGATTTGGAACTAAGGAAATGTTTAGTGTTTTTTCATGAAAAAAATGGTGTTCTGACACAAAAGGCTTTAGACTTCATGCATCAGTAGTTTTTCTCAGTTGTGAGAAGTTATCTGACGCTGCATAAATATTCCCAAACGCAAACCAATTTATGGCTTATTGCTAAAACTTATTTACTTTAGATATCAAAAAACGATCTTCTATTATTAATCCGTCAGCTCTGTATGAAAAAAAATCTCTTCACTCTCCTCCTGCTTATCTGTTTAAAAAGTTTTGGCCAGACTGCCGTTGTAAAACTAAAAAATCCTGTATATCCGGGAAAAGAAGCTTCCCATCCATTACAATTTGAATTTAACGGACAGCATTTTGGAGAAAAAGATACCTTAATCCAAATCAGAGTAAATACATCCGGTTTTGACTCGTGCAAGGTTGTCGCTGAAAATTATACGCTTGATTTTTTAACGAAATTTAAAGCTAACGAAGTGTACGAAATACAACAGGGCTGCTGTTGTGCCGACTTTACCTTAGAAGCGGAAAAGAATCCTAAACGAGGAACAGTACTGTTTCAAAATAAAACTAAAACAGACCGGGGCTTTTTACTAAACGAAACTCAGACAGATACTGTTGCGGCGGGTAAAAAGAAGGTGTTTTTTGCCATAGAATCGGCGATGTGTTATTTTAAACCCTGCGAAATTATGATCACGGATACGGAATATCTTTCTGAAAAATATGACTATAACCATTCAGCCGAATATAAAGCTTTGGCCGAAGAACAAAAAACGCATATCCTGGATTCTAAATGGTTTCATTTTTTACATGGAGAAAAAATAGAAGTCACCTTAAATCCTGTTTCGAACAAAATTGACCTAAAATTAAATGGTTATTTAACGGAGAAAGAACACAAAAGCTTTTTTGATGGTAAAGACTGATATTGTAATCACTTGTTCTAAAAACAGCAGATAATCAATACAAAAACAATAAAAAAATCTAAATTGCTGTTCAAAAACATTCTTTTGTACAATCGTTTTTTGAACAGAAAGCCTATTTTAGTAAAACCAAAACCAAACAGCTGATGAAAGAAATTGTCGGGCTCTCTGAAAAAACAATTACGTTAAACCGAAATGAATTTCTAAAAGTAAAAGGCAGTATCGATACTAATATTTATTTTGTGGAAAGCGGGAGTTTAAGGATTTTTGTTTTAGATGATTACGAGGAACAAACAATACGACTGGGATATAAAGACAATCTGATTGTTTCCCTGGATTCTTTTTTAACCGGCAAACCCTCGGATTTATTTATTCAGGCCTTAAAAAAGACGGTTTTAAAAGTAATCACCAAAACACAAATAGAAAATTTCTTAAAAATAGAAAATAATCGAAATTTATGGACTGCTATATTAGAGAATCTGGTGGTTCAGCAGCTCGATCGTGAAATTGACATATTAACGAATTCTCCTAAGGAGCGGTATGAAAGGGTCTTAAAGAGAAGTCCGCAGCTTTTTCAGGAAATTCCAAATAAACATATTGCCAATTATCTAAGAATGAGTCCTGAAACTTTATCCCGATTAAAAAAATCTTGATTTCAATCAAGAAGTATTAAAAGGAGTTTTTGGAGTTTTGCATAAAAAAACAGAACACTATGCAATCAGAACCATTACTGCAATCGCTTATTGAACAGACCAGACAAATTATTAATGAAGCGGAAAAGCTGAAAAATAAGGATTTACATTTCCTGACGTGGAAAGAGAATCCGGTTTCCTGGAGTATCCTGGAATGTCTGGAACATTTAAATTTATACGGTGATTTTTATCTGCCGCAGCTGAAACATAAAATCGAAAATTCAGATACTAAAGCGGAAACGGAATTTAAAAGCGGAATTTTAGGCGATTATTTTGCCAAAAGCATGCTGCCGGAAAAACAGAATAAAATGAAAACTTTTAAAAGTAAAAATCCGTTAAATGCGAAACTGGACAAAAGTGTAATCGACCGTTTTATCAATCAGCAGCTGCAATTGCTGGATTTACTGAACGAGTCCCGAAATGTCAGTTTAAACAAAATCAAAATAGAAACGTCTATTTCGAGTCTGATAAAAATAAAACTGGGCGATACTTTTCGTTTTTATATCAATCATATGATACGACACCTGGATCAGATTGACAGGATTAAAAATGCTTTCGAAAGATGAAAAAAATAATAAAATGGTCTGCCGAAAAACCGCTCTATCTTTTCTTTCTGGACGGTTGTGGTGCCCTGCTGACTTTTGTCTTACTTTTTGGGGTGCTCAGGAATTTTTATGAGTTTATCGGACTGCCGGAAAAGTTTTTTGAATACCTTTCTTTTATTGCTGTGCTTTTTTCTGTTTACTCCTTTGGCTGTTTTGCTGCAGCACCGCATAACTGGAAACTTTTTTTAAGAATCATCTGCACTGCCAATATATTGTACTGTATTCTTACTTTGGCTGTTGTTATGTATTACTATGAAAGCATTTCTATATTGGGAATCATTTACTTTTTAGTAGAAATAGTGGTTATATCGGGGCTTGTGTTTCTTGAAATTAAAACCATGAAAAAAAGTTTCTTATAAAATTTAAACCTTACTTTAGTAAAATATTTAGCAGAACTCCTGATCAAAAATGCCATGAAAAACACTTTTATGATTTTTACTTTTTGGGTATTTGTTTTTTCTTTTTCTCAAACTGAAAAAGATCTAAAATTCATTCCCTTAACGGCAATTGACAAGATTGACAGCGCTGAAAAGGTTTTAAAACTTCGAAAAGAAAGTGACTTAAACAACAGTTTATTTTTTATTGCTGACTGGAAAGACAAAACTAATCTGGTCCAAAAAGCCTTGTTTTATAAACGGGACAAAAGCTTCATTGTTTTTTATTTACCCAATGAAGATGAAACTTTCAGCTCTTTTGAGTTATCTGCAGACAGCAGGTTTATTACTTACATCACGGCTTCTCAATTTGGAGGCAGGGACCATTTCGAGGCAAAATCCCATTTTCAAATAATTGATTTGAATAATCTAACTGTCTTATCGATTAACCGCTCTTTTAAAACTGAAGAATGGGAAGAGGAAAAACCGTTGATTGTTTCAAAATGTGAGTGTGAACTGATTTTAAACAGTACTATTCTTTCGGTAAAAAAACAAAATACCAAAAACCTGAATTATAAAACCTATTTTGAAGCAAACTGTATTTCGGGCGGAAAATACAAAATAGAAAAGGGGAGTTTAATAAAACTCTAATGTTTTTCCATCTCCAAATCCTAAAACTTTTTCTCAAAATTCTATAAGTTTTTTTGCTGATTCGTGAAGTAATTTTAAGTATCAATTTAAAATATCAGAATCATGCAAAATAAAATACTACGATTGTTAATGGTATTGGTAATACTGTTTTCATTTACAAGCTGTGAACTCGTTGGAGACATTTTTAAAGCCGGAATGGGATTCGGGATTTTTATCGTGATATTTATTATTGCGATTATTGTCTGGATTTTCGCGAAAATGTTCGGCAGTAAATAATGGGAAATAAAGAATAAAAAAAATCCAAATTCCAATTTTTAAAGCAGGGATTGTTTTTTTGCCACGAATTACACAGATTAACGCAAATTTAATTCGTGGAAATTCGTGCAATTGGTGGCTATATTTTTTAAAAGCAAAAAAATCCCAAATTCCAATTTTTAAAGCGGGATCTTTTTTTGTCACGAATTACACAAATTAACGCAAATTTAATTCGTGGAAATTCGTGCAATTGGCGGCTATATTTTTTAAAAACATAGAAACATAGCTTCCTGAACTTAAAAAAAGACGTTTCACTTTTCTCTGAAACATAGATAGCTATGCGAGAGAAATGTATTTCTCTTTTGTAGTCTTTATTTACTCGACATATTACACTAAAACCTATGTTTCTATGTGTTTAAAACCAGGCTCAAATCAAAAAATCCCAAATTCCAAATAAACCTGGAGTTTGGGATTTTTATTTATTTAAAACTTTGACAAAGCTGTAAAGTCAAAGATTGGAATTTGGAATTTCAATTATTGGAATTTCAAAAATTAAAGATTGTACATCTTCTTTCTCTGCTCCTGGATTTTTTCATCATCCAGATATTCGTCAAATGTCATGTAACGATCGATAACTCCGTTTGGAGTCAATTCTACGATTCTGTTACCCACAGTCTGCGCGAACTCGTGGTCATGCGTGGTGAAAATCACAGAACCTTTAAAGTTTTTCAATGAGTTGTTGAAAGCTGTAATAGACTCCAGATCCAAGTGGTTGGTTGGCTCATCAAGCATTAAAACATTCGCACGCTCCATCATCATTCTGGACAACATACAACGTACTTTTTCTCCTCCGGATAAAACTCTGGATGTTTTAAGAGCTTCTTCTCCTGAGAAAATCATTTTTCCTAAGAAACCTCTAATAAATACCTCATCACGCTCTTCTTCTGTTTTAGCATACTGACGTAACCAGTCTACTAAAGTTAAGTCGTTTTCGAAATATTTATGGTTTTCAGCTGGTAAATAGGCTTGGTTTGTTGTAATTCCCCAATCGAAACTTCCGGAATCTGCTTTTTGTTCTCCGTTTAGGATTTCGTAGAAAGCAGTTGTTGCACGAGAATCTTTGGAGAAAAGAACGATTTTATCGCCTTTCGCCATATTCAGATCCACATCTTTAAATAAAACTTCTCCGTCTACAGATGCAGAAAGGTTTTCTACATTTAAAATCTGATCTCCGGCTTCACGGTCCTGATCGAAGATAATCGCAGGATAACGACGGCTGGATGGTTTGATTTCGGCAATATTCAGTTTTGAAATCATTTTTTTACGGGAAGTAGCTTGTTTCGATTTCGCCACGTTGGCACTAAAACGACGAATAAATTCTTCCAGCTCCTGTTTCTTCTCTTCTGCTTTTTTGTTTTGCTGTGCACGCTGTTTGGCCGCTAACTGGCTGGACTCGTACCAGAATGTATAGTTTCCTGAGTAATGATTGATTTTTCCGAAATCAATATCAGAAATATGGGTACAAACCGCATCTAAAAAGTGACGGTCGTGAGATACTACAATTACTGTATTTTCATAGTTTGCCAGGAAGTTTTCTAACCAGGCAATGGTCTCGAAATCCAGATCGTTGGTAGGCTCATCCATAATAAGCAAATCAGGATTTCCGAAAAGTGCCTGTGCCAAAAGCACACGTACTTTCATTTTTCCTTCCATGTCACTCATTAAAGTATAATGATCTGCTTCTGTGATTCCTAAGTTAGACAACATAGCTGCAGCATCAGAATCGGCGTTCCAACCGTTCATTTCTTCAAACTGAACCTGAAGCTCCCCTATTCTATCGGCATTGGCATCGTTATAATCTAAATAAAGTTCATCCATTTCTTTTTTAACAGCATACAGCACTTTATTTCCCATTAAAACGGTTTCTAAAACGGTATGTTCGTCGAACATGTTGTGGTTCTGGTTTAAAACCGACATACGTTTTCCCGGCTCTAAATGGATGTGACCAGAAGTTGGATCAATATCGCCTGAAATTACTTTTAAGAAAGTAGATTTTCCTGCTCCGTTTGCTCCAATTACGCCGTAAATATTTCCGTGGGTAAACGTAGTATTTACTTCGTCAAATAAAACTCTTTTACCAAACTGAACTGATAAATTATTGACTGTTAACATGAATGTCTTTTTTATTAATTTGGTGCAAAAGTAGTGAAAAAGGTTCTAAGTTGCAAAGATGCTAAGGCACTAAGGTTTTTATATAAACGAGTATTTTTCCCGCAGAGGTGCAGAGGTTCGAAAAAGGAAGCCAGGCAGAAAATAAAACCATATAAGTCATATAAGTTCGTTTAAAAGAAAACTTAAATATTCTTATATGACTTATATGGTTTAAAATTACAATTTACTTATCTTCACTTCTTATTTTACTTGAATTATGCAGGCGCCAATATTATTATATCAAACTTCTGAAGTGAACATTAATATTGAAGTTACTTTTTTAGATGAAAATTTTTGGCTTTCGCAAAAAGCTATGGCTTTATTGTTTGGAGTTGAATCTCATACGATAACATATCATTTAAAAGAAATTTATAAAAGCCTGGAATTAGATTCTTATTCAACTACTCGAAAAATTCGAGCAGTTCAAATCGAAGGAAAAAGAGAAGTCAGCAGAGAAATTGATTTTTATAATCTTGATGCAATTATTGCAGTTGGTTATTAGGGTAAATTCTAAACAAGCTACTCAGTTTAGAATTTGGGCCACTAAAACCTTAAGAGAGTTTATCATAAAAGGTTTTGTTTTGAATGATGAAATGCTTAAAAATGGGAAAGCTTTTGGGAAAGATTATTTTGAAGAGTTACTAGAACGCATTTGTGAAATCAGAGCTTCGGAAAGACGTTTTTATCAAAAAATCACCGACATCTATGCCCTTTCTGCTAATTATGAAAAAGATAGTACAGAGACTAAAGCTTTTTTCACAACCGTTCAAAATAAACTCCATTGGGCAATCACAGGTAAAACCGCAGCAGAAATTATTTATACGGAAGCAGATGCAGCCAAAATTTATATGGGACTTTCGACCTGGAAAGATGCTCCAGATGGCAAAATTCAAAAAAGCGATGTTAGTGTTGCTAAAAATTATTTAAATCAAGCCCATCTTCAGGAACTAAACCGGATTGTTTCTGCATACTTAGATTTGGCAGAAAACTATGCTAAAAGACAAATCATAATGCAAATGGAAGACTGGACGGTTTTTCTGAATAACTTTTTACAACTTTCCAGTTATCCAATATTAGCAGACAAAAGAAAAATATCTTTTCTGGAAGCAAAAATTAAAGCTGAGATGGAATTTGACAAATACCGAATCATTCAAGACAAGGAATATTTATCGGATTTTGATAAGGAAATTATGAAATTTAAAAAAGAATAATTTCTAACCATATAAGTAAATAAGTTCATTTAAACTAAACTTATAATCTCTTCTATGAACTTTATATGGCAAAAAAACTACAATTTGCTTTCTTTGTCCAAAGCCGCTTCAAGGCTTTCGAAATTAGAGACTACTTTTTTAATTATTCCTTCTTTATCTAAAATAAAATGAGTCGGAAAAGCATTTAAATCCAGTTTTTCATTCATATATTCTTTCATGTTTGGAATAACGGAATACGAAAGTGGTTTTCTTGCCAGAAATGGTTTTAACTGTTCCGGAGTGTCTTCGGCAAGGCTTATAAAAAGAATATCTTTTCGGTCTTTGTATTTTGAAAACAAAGCGTTTACCTGGGGAAATTCTTTGATGCAGGCTGCACAATGAATGTACCAGCATTTAATTACGATGATTTTACCTTTCATCGATGTATTTGAAATTATATTCCCGTCTAAGTCTTTAAAAGAAAAATCCGGAAAAGGTTTTCCTTCCATTTCGTAATTTTTTAAAACATCAAAAGCCTGCTGATTAATTGTTGCTTTTATACTGGTATCTGAATTGGGAAGAATTTTAAAGAGCTTATAATAATAAACTGAATCTGCTGATTTTAATCGGATCGGGATAAAATTTTCGTTTACCAGAATATTCAAAAATGCTTTTTTTGAGATTTCTTTTGAAGATTCATCAAGAGCAGTAAAATCTCCGGAAAGCATAATGTTACTGTTTTGATAAGACCACCAGTCCATAAATTTACTTTGAATTTTCACCGGATCAACTTCTGGTTTTCCGTATTCAGTCTGACCTGAACAAGAAGTAAAAAATATAAAGGTAACTGCAATGCTGATAATTTTTTTCATGAAGTTTTATACGATAATCCTGAAAGTCAAAAGTACTTAAAATAGTTGGGAACCTCAACCGAATTATGAAGATATGGTACGCGGATGATACGGATTCGCTAAGGCGAAAACACGGATTGCAACAGATTTTGTTTAAATCTGTATAAAAAATCAAGTGGAAAATCGGTGCAAATCCCTGTCATCCTCGTGCTTTTTGAATTATTAAGTCCGCTAAGCAGAAGTCATAAAAAAAAACCCGGCAATAAAATTGCCGGGTTCATAATGCGCTACGTGAGGCAAAAACCAAATAACAAATTACCTCAGTTCACAGCATTTGTTCGAAATAAAAATAGTTAAAACATAAATAACCAAACTCAATTTTAACCGTCCCAATTTTTTATTTCTAAGTTGTCAGTCATCGTAATCTTAATTTAAAAAGTTCATTACTTTGAATGATTTTTTATTTCCTGACTTGTCTGTCACCACTACTAAAAACAATTGTTTAGCAGCGAAACTGTTATTATAAAGCAGGACTTCTTTATTATTCTGTATATTTCTGTGGCTTACTAAATTTTGCCCCAGAACATTAAATACATCAACCTGAGCGATCTCTTCGTTTTCATTGGTAACCGATAAGGCATTGTTTTTAAAATACGCTATCGTGGCATTGTTTTTTGAAGAAATAGCATCCAGTGCCAGCGTTTTGGCTGCTGACTGTGATGCAAAATAAGCAGCATAGGCTTTAGACAATTCAGATGAATTACCGCAGGAAGAAGCATCCCAGTTTACAGACCAGGTCATTAATCCTCTTAAAGAAGGATAGGGCCCGCCTGGCTGCATAGTATAGGTTCTTCCGGAAAAAGTAGTTCCGGTTCTTAAATAATGCATGGCGTTAATTCCTTCTGTAGGCGTTAAATAACCGCTTCCGGCTGCACTTGGACAAGCTGGTAAGGCAATCAAAACTTTTGAGGCTGGTAAACCATCAAAATGCATTCCTGTTGAAGCAATATTATACCCTTTTATTATCATATCTGTCAGGGCAGTTACCATGTTTGATTTCTTAGCGGTACCATAATACTGCCCGTCTAATCCGTTTTCTCCTCCTGTGTTATACAATTGTACTGCTAACAAATCCAGTTCGTTACGTAAGTTTTGAATGATTGGCAGGAAGGAACCGAAAGTGTCCGTATAGGTAGTATACCCTCCTTGTACATATTGTGTTTCCGGAGCTGCTGTTAATAAAAATCCAGGGCCATAATACGCTTTTAATTCTTTGAAAGCATCTACTACGTTTTTTAATCTTGGATAAGCAGAAATACCCGCATAAGAAATATCTCTTAAACCTCCTGCACTAAAATTCATTGATCCGCCTTCAAAATCAATATCAACTCCATCAAATTGATATTCATCGATAATGGCTTTTAGACCATTAACAAAAATATTTTTCTGAGTAACATTCTCTAAAACAACATGACCGTTTTGACCTCCTATAGAAACAATAACAGGAACACCGCTGTCTCTTAAAGATTTTATATCATTTTTCAACAATTGCTTATTGAAAACACCATTTGTCAAATATCTGGTATCGTTGGTAGTTAATATTGGCGTATAACCATCACGATTAACGGTTTCTACGAAAGCATAGTCGACTACATTAAACTTACTTCCCACCATTTGAGAGAAATATAAAAATGGAGCACCTGCATTTTCCCAGGAATGTGCATATCCTAAAATAACCTTAGATGGCAGCGGAATGAATCTGTTAGTACCTACTGTGGCAATTTTAATAGTATTGTTTAATGTAGTTACAGCAGCTTTATTATCGGTTGCTTTAATTACAACCGGATAATCCTGATAAGCCGATGGTGTAAAATTATAGGTATAGGTATTATTGGTACCGGCTGTCATATTAAATGTGCCGCCATTGATTGTAATAGTAACACCTGAAACCGATCCGTCGCTGTCCACAGCCGTAACCGAAATTGGCACCACCTGAAAAGAACTTTGGTACACAGTAGTATTTGATGGCGAATTCCAGGTAATTACAGGTAATGTATTAGGACAATTTGCACCTGAACAAGTTAATGTAAAACTATACGTTTTTGATTCTGTTGTTCCGTTTGATGCCGTAGCCGTAACAGTTAAAGTATGACTAGCCGAAAATTGATTTGCTGCGGGTGTCCAAACCGATGTATAAGTTCCTGAAGAATTAGTCGCACTTATGGTTTGTCCGTCTAAACTAAATACCACAGATGATATTGTTGTAGCATCTGATGCACTTAATCCAACAGTAGCAGCAAAATTAATCGCTGATCCTAAATTTATAGCAATCGTCGAAGCTGTTGGCGCTGTAATAGTAACCACCGGTTTGGTCGTAACCACCGCCTGTCTGTTAAAATTATAAACTGTTGGGGTTGTTGGAACAGCAAAGTTGGTTAAGTTATTCGGATAATACGTTACTTCTCCATTTTCCCATGAATTCAGTTTTAAACTTAAAATTTGTGTATAACCTGCTACAACTGAATTATCGAAAGTGTAATTTCCGGATGCATCTGTTGTTGCCAGAACACTTTTCCAGTTGTGGGTGTTATCTGTCCATGGTAAAACGATTTCTACTTTGGCACCAGCCACCGGAGTCGTTCCGTTTTTAACGGTTCCACTGATTAAATTGGCCTGAACCTGTGCCAATTTTGCAGCAGCACTGGTATTAAAATTGTATACCGTTGGTGTAGAAGGCACAGCAAAATTGGCCAGATTGTTTGGATAATAATTTATTTCTCCGTTTTGCCAGGTATTCAGTTTCAAACTTGTGATTTGAGTATAACCGTCTGTAACCGAATTATCAAAGCTGTATTTTCCCTGCGAATCAGTTGTCGCTAAAACGCTTTTCCAGTTGTGTGTGTTATCTGTCCACGGTAAAACAATTTCTACTTTGGCACCAGCAACCGGAGTTGTTCCGTTTTTAACGGTTCCGCTGATTTTGCTTGTAGTCACCACAACATCCTGAGTAAAGTTTAATGTTTTATTCGCATTTAAATTAGAATAAACGGTAGATGCCGGCGTAAAAGTCTGTCCTGTTAAAGCCGCAGTCACTGTATAATTCCCGCCGGAAGCTAATGTAAGCGAATAAGTTCCGGTTGAACTAGTTGTTGCCGTCACATTTCCTGCTGTAGAAGCTGCTGTAATGGTAACGCCGGAAACCGGAGTTGTTCCGTTAAGAACTGTTCCGCTTACGGTATACGTTACAATTGCTGGACCCTGTGTAAAATTCAACGTTTTGTTGGCATCAATTGCATTGTAAACGGTTGAAGCCGGAGTATAGGAGAAGCCCGTTTTGGCGGCAGTAACCGTATAATTTAATCCTGCTGTTAAACCTGCAACGCTGTAAACCCCGCTTGCATTTGAAACGGCTGTTAAAGTTGAGCTTCCGGAAACTGCAGAAACGGTTACACCGGAAACCGGAGTGCTTCCGTTAAGAATTGTTCCGCTTACCGTATAAGTTGGCTGTGTTCCGTTTATAACAACTGCTGTCTGGTTGACCGTTACATTTGTTAAAGTTACCGGAGTAAAACTATAAGTCGCTTTTACAGCTGTAAGTGTATAGTTTTGTCCCGAAGTCAGATTATTGAACGCAAAATTTCCTGTAGCTGAAGTAACGGTCTGAAGCACCACATTAGCTGCATTACGTAATTCAACCGTAACATTGGTAACTAATGCTGATCCATTTTTAACCGAACCTGAAATATTTACGGTACCTGGTACAACACTTCCAAATGAAGTATCAACCTGATTTAATAATGAATTAGGAATAGCACCTCTGGTATCCTGAGATAATTCCCAAATCATACCTCCTGCTAAATTTCTTGATTTAATATACTGTACTTTTAAGTCCATTGACTGTTTATCTTCGTAAGAGATAAATTCTTTTGTAACAGCATTATATAAATAAGGTACTTTGGTAGTGTTATCAAAATAGCGTACCCATCCTGCAGAAGCTGCGCTTGCCGTAACCTGCATTGTATTTGGATCTAAGTAAGCATGTGAATTGGTAACGGGATTTCCGACTAAATCACAAATTTCGATACTTCCTGATTTTTCACAAGCTCCGGAACCATCCCATGTTCCTGTTGGGTTTTGCGGATTTGTACATCCGGGAACTATATATCTTGGTGCTGCAGCAAATAATCCGTTTGTTGAATTTGTGGCAACGTTATCGAATTTCTTTCCATAAAAAGGTAATCCCATGATTAATTTATTTGCCGGGAAACCAATTACATTTAGATATTGACTAGTCAGTTCATCCAGTGATTCAGATTGTGTGGCACCATACAAAGGATCATTTGGGTTTCCGCTGGCATACAAAGGGGCATTGTAACAGGTTTTATCGTACCAGTTACCGCCAAAATCATATCCGAAATAAGTAATATAATCGCAATAAGTCGAAATATCCTCTGTCATTCCGTACTGCGCTCTGTTATTAGGTCCTAAATATTGCTGTGCTACTTTGCGGACATTATTTCCGGCCGCAATCGTAACCAGTTTATTAGGCATGGCCTGACGCATGGCTTTTAATAAAAGCACTAAGTTTTTGTTGTCGTCAGGACTGTATTTTTGAGGAGGTACCGGCATTCCGTTTACAATTTCAGTTCCGTCAGTTCCGCCCGAAAGAGGATATTCCCAGTCGATGTCGAAACCATCAATAAACGGATAAGTTGTAATGAAATTTGCCATATCTGCTGCTAAAGCTGCCCTTGCCACCGGACTTGCGGCAATTGGGGAAAGGTCCTGACCTTTTGTCCAGCCTCCAACAGAGATTAAAACTTTTAAATGAGGATACTTTTCCTTAAGTTTCATTAAGTCATAAAAGTTTCCTTTTACCGGAGCATCCCACGGAATGCCGCCTTCCATATGCTCAAAATCGGCATAGGTATCCAGACATTTTAATTTTGTATTCTCAGGATGGGCAGGATCATAGGTGGTCCCATAAAAAGAATAATTCAAATGCGTCAATTTACTTCCATCAATTTTCGGGACATTAAAATCCCGGGCATAGATAGACCATTGTGCATAATACCCCACTACTTTTTTACCGTGGGCAGGTTGTGCCAACGCCAGTAAGGGAAACAGTAACAAAAAGAGCAATCTGTAATAATGTTTCATAATTAATAAATATTGGTTAATAGAAAATAAATACTTGGGCCGCGGCAGTTAAAAAAACTTCCGGGTTTTCGCTCAGCTGCAGGTTGGAAGGCTGCTGCCGATTGGAAATAAACTCAAATTAAATTCTATAGATAAATATTACTATTACCGATCTCACATCATCATTAGCCAATAGTAGTGATTGATATTTATTTATAATTTTTAAAAAATTAATCTTAAATACAAATGATAAATTTGGGACTACTCATCAATCTATACTCTTTTATTGTCATGTTTAAAATTCTATTCTTTTTATTTGGTTTTTAAAGGGTTAATACTCCGTTACTGGTTATTTTTTTATTATGATTAAGGAAGATTCAAAAAAGAAAATCAGGAAGTTTATTTTTTAATTACCTCTGCCAGCGGTTTCTGGCAGAGATAATCAGCACTCATAAAACAATAGGGCAACTTAAACTTACTAAATACTAATTCAAACCAAACCTTTAAATTAATTTCTTTAAACTTTCATAAACTGACAGCTCTACGTCGGCATGATCTTTTGTATTGCACTGCTCTATCAGGTTTTTCAAATCGGCTGTTTTTAGAGTCGATTTGTTATCTAAAACAAGCAGTAATTCCTGCGAAGCATCACTTAACTTTTTTGCCAGAGGCAGAATCGGCTGTACTAATGGTGCATTTGCACTTAATCCGGTTAGTTCTTTATGCAGGCCAATCCATTTATTTAAAAAGGCTGCTACTTTAGCTTTATTGTCCGCTGATTTATCAGTCAGATACTGACTAACGGCTTCGTTAAATGCCAGGGCATCTTTAGCATCCGGGGTACAGGCATCTGCAAAAAGTGTAAACGGTGAATACATCTGGTATTCTGTTCCGCCTTTGTTTCTGGTATATCCTTTTAAAGGTTCACATACATTCGAAAATTCGTCAAGTGCTTCTGTTTTCTGATTGTTGGCAATATTTCTCAGGATCACCCCTTTGTTTCGAATATGGGTTAACCCTAATTCTTCCAGTCTAAAGGAAATCTGCTCCAGACGTTTACGCATATTGGCAACATCTGTAATGTTTTCGGCAGACCAGAGTCTTTCGGCAATAGCAGCGGTTCTCGGCCAGATTCTTGAATCAATTGTTTCCGGTGTGGCAAGTTCTGTCCACATAGTGGCTTCACCTCCCAATATCCTTGCTTTTTCTTCTGTTGTTAAATTAGCACCTTTTGGCATTGGGTCGTTTAAATAGTGACTTGCAATTGGGTACATCAAATCGATATAAAATCCGTTTGACAATACGGTTTTGTATCCCTTTTGCACAGCATCAACCAGTGACTGTCCTGCCACTACTCCTTCATTTGGTCCTCTCCAGGAATGAACAATGGCTTCTTTAGAAAGGTCTTTGGTCAGAATCTCTTCCCAGCCCATTAATTGTTTTCCATGTTTTTTAAGCATTGGCGCTAACTGCATGGTAAAATAAGTCTGTAATTCGTGATTCGTTTTTAAATTATGTTTCTTTTTGAATTCCTGAATTTTTGGATTGGCATCCCAGTCCTTTCCTTCATTTTCGTCTCCTCCTATATGAAAATAATCTCCCGGAAATAAAGGGCAAATCTCATCAAAAAGCTCACTTAATATCTTGTATGTTTTAGGATTTGAAGGATCTAATGTTGGTGAAAATATCCCCGCATTTCTTTCAATTCCATAGGTCGCAATTGCGGTACCTTCAATGTTTTTTTCGGAAGTTCCTCCGGTCAGTGTGATCAATTTGCTTCCTATTTCAGGATAAGCAGTAAGTATAGCCGATCCATGACCCGGAACATCTATTTCTGGAACAATTAAAATACCCCGTGCATCGGCATATTTTACAATATTTTTAATTTCCTCTTGTGTGTAATACAATCCATCCGAAGCTAATTCGATTAATTTAGGATGCTTTTTGGTTTCTATTCTCCAACCCTGATCATCTACTAAATGCCAGTGGAAAACATTCATTTTCATGGCTGCCAAAGCATCTATATTTCTCTTAACCACATCAACCGGCTGAAAATGTCTTGAGGCATCAAGCATTAATCCTCTCCAGGTGAATCTTGGAAAATCTGAAATCTGCGAAACCGGAAAGAAGAAAGTTTTACTGTCATTCTGCAGCAGCTGTAACAACGTTTCTAATCCGTGCAACGCCCCTAAATCGCTGGTCGCATTAATCGTGATTTTGTTTGGTTTAACATCCAGACTGTAACTTTCATCTTCATATAAACCTATTTTTCCGCTTTTAGTACAGTTTATCTGTAATTCGGCACTTGGAAATTCATTTAATTTAGTAATAAAACCCTGTTCGAAAAATATACCTGTTCTACCATCTAACCGGCGCAGAAAACGGGTTACTCCACCAAAAATCCTTTGATCAGGATTTCCGGAGATATTTACTTTAAAATTTTTACTCAAAGTAAAACTTCCTTCGTTTACAACAACATTTTGAGGCCATGGCATAAGATTTAGCTGCTCTTTTTTAACCTGAGCACCGGCTGTTACACCTGCTAATAGTAGTACAAATAAATATTTCATTTTTAGTTTTTTTGGCGGGATGCCGTAAAAGCATCCATGTAAATTAGATAAAAACAAAACTCAGAAAGACTTCCGCTTACCTCACTATCTGCCTGAGGTCAATCTGAATTTTGCAGTTTGATTCGCTCTCACCCGAATCGGTTTAAAAAACAACTTTAATAATCAAAACGTTTAAAAGCTTCAATAGCTTCGTATTCTGCAAGCCCTAATTTATCGTATAAAATGGCTGTATTTTTATTTCGGTCTTCTGCCCTTACCCAGAATTCTCTTGAATCGTTGCCCTGAAACATAACACGGTCTTTTTGAGACTGGTGGTACAAAATTGCATGGCGTTTGAGCAGTACTTCTGACGGAGAAAGCGGAACGGCCATATCGATTTCATGAATGTCCCATTCGTGCCAGGCTCCTCTGTACAGCCATAACCAGCAGTCGTTCATATATTTTTCCGGTTTCAGTGCGGCCATTGCGGCAAAAATGGCATTCAGACAAACTTCGTGTGTTCCGTGCGGGTCTGCCAGATCTCCTGCTGCAAATACCTGATGCGGTTTTATCCTGGCAATAATTTCTTTGACAATAGCAATATCCTCAAGTCCCAGCGGATTCTTTTTTACCTGACCCGTTTCATAAAACGGAAGATCTAAAAAGTGAATATTTTCGTCTTTCAGCCCAATATAACGTACTGCGGCGTAAGATTCCCTTCTTCTGATTAAGCCTTTTAGTTTTCGCACTTCCAGCGAATCGATCTGGTTCTCTGATTTGTTGTTCAGAAACTCAATAACCGATTTGAAATTGATATCTTTTGGAAGGTTATTTCCTGTAAAATCGCTGCAGACTTCGGCAAATTTAAGTGCTTCATCGTCTGTAACGGCAATATTTCCGGAGGTTTGATATACTACGTGTACATCATGCCCTTGTTTGATCAGTTTTGAAAAAGTTCCTCCCATCGAAATCACGTCATCATCAGGATGCGGACTAAAAAGGATAACTCGTTTTTGGGCAGGATTGGCCCTTTCCGGACGATGTGAATCATCTGTATTAGGTTTTCCGCCCGGCCAGCCGGTAATGGTATGCTGTAAAACATTGAACATATTGATGTTCAAATCGTAAGCAGAACCTTCCTGAGCCAGTAAATCAGACATTCCGTTGTTGTTATAATCACGGTCTGTTAGTTTTAAAATTGCCTGATTGGTTTTCTGGCATAACCATACAATGGCTTTGCTTTTTAATTCTGGTGTCCAGATGCATTCTCCTACCAGCCATGGTGTTTTAAACCTGGTTAATTCTGATGCTGCAGACTGGTCTAAAACAAAAGTAGCATTAGGGTGATTTTGTAAAAATGTTGCCGGAACTTCGGAGCTTATATCGCCCTGAACCGTTCTTTTGATAATATCAGCCTTGTTTTGTCCCCAGGCCATTAATACAATTCTCTTAGAACGCATAATGGTAGAAACCCCCATGGTAATGGCTCTCTTCGGAACATTGTCGATTCCGTTAAAATCAGACGAGGCATCGACTCTTGTAATATGATCCAGGGTAATGATTCGGGTTCCGGAATTGATGTGCGATCCCGGTTCGTTGAAACCCACGTGACCTGTACGGCCGATTCCTAACAATTGAAAATCAAGTCCGCCTGCCTGTTTAATATTCATTTCATAGTCGATGCAGTATTGATTGAGTTCGTCAATCGAAACTGTTCCATCAGGAATATTAACATTTTCAGGTTTAATATCAATATGATTAAAAAGGTGCTGGTGCATGAAATAGTGATAGCTCTGATTGTTCTCTTTGCTCATTGGATAATATTCATCCAGATTAAAAGTGATCACATTGCTAAAGCTCAGTCCTTCTTCTCTGTGCATTCTGACTAACTCCTCGTATACTTTTACAGGAGAAGAACCTGTTGCCAGACCCAGTACACAAGATTTATTTTTTTCCTGCTTGGATCTGATCAATTGAGCGATTTCCTGCGCTACAATTACCGAAGCCTCAGCAGAACTTTTGAAGATCTCGTTATGAATTTTTTCGAATCGGGTTTCTTCAAATTTACCTGCACTTTTGTAGCTGATATCAGGTTTTATGTCTAAAGCACTTTTCATTTTTTTTCTTTTTTGGTATGTACAATTTTGGTTTTTGAAATGGTATAAGCAATTCGCACTGCTTATACCATTTACTAACCAAACTTAAAATCTCGAATCGTAATTTTATTTTTTAGAAGTTCGCTCCGGTAGTATCCCACCAAACTCTGGTTCCTCCTGTATCAGGACCATTCAATTTTGCAACTCCTGTAGCAACACCTCCGGAATTTCCAGCTTTTTCAGACTGAACAAAATTGACTCTTCTTACGCCAAACTCTGTTGTAATTGCTCCACCACTGTAGTTTTTAAGTACCGGGAATAATTTAGGATATCCGGTTCTTCTGTAATCAGACCATGCTTCCTGTCCCTCTGGAAAACCAGCAATCCATTTTTGAGTAATGATTTTTTGCAGTTTCACCTCATTTGTTGCAGCTCCGTCCCAGGCAACTGTAACATTATTTACGGCTGGTGAATTGTTCTCAGGAAAATTAGGATCAACATAAGCAATTGCCTTTTTTGTATTATCTGCTATATAACCTGCTGCACCTGAAACCCCTCTTTGATCAAATGATGCTTTGATACCAGCTTCATATAATTCTTGAGCAGTACCTCCCATATTCCAGCCTCTCAAAGCCCCCTCAGCTCTTAAGAAATAAGCTTCGGCAGCATTCAAAAGATAGATTTCTTTTGATCTTACCACAGCACCAATTCCTGAAAAATCCTGATGATCCGATTTTCCGCTAATTGCTATTCCTGTTCTTACTCCTTTATATTCATTAGGAAATTGTTTTGATGTATCAAAATAAGAAGCTATTCTAGGATCCTGATATCCCTTCATTATAGACTCCATATCAGCAGACATACGTATATCTAACCACGAACCACTGATTGTTGCAATTGGGTTTGTATAAACTGGTGAGACAATTTTGAATGAATCATCATTAACCAGCATAACACCAAATTTGTGAGCTACAGCTTTTTCTGCTTCTGTTTTTGCTAAAGCAGGTTTAACTTTAACAATACGCATAGCCAGCCTTAAACGAAGTGTATTTGCAAATCTTACCCATGATTCATATTTCCCTGCATAACCACTCATATCTGTTGATGCAAAAGTTGAAGCTTCTCCTGCATCTACTCTTTTTGTTAATTCCGCAACAGCTGTATCCAGTTCAGCAAACATTTGAGTATATACCTCTTCCTGAGAATCATACCCGATTGTTGCATCGGTTGAACCGAACTTAGAGTAGATGATAGGCCCGAAAGTATCTGTCATTCTGTGCATTCCCTCTACTTTAAGAATCAGTGACAAGGCATAAAACTGATCGTATTTTCCTTTAGATTTATTGGCAATATCAAATGCATTAAACATTACATTTTTATAACCGTAATCCCATATAAATCCATTCCAGTTATCCATCAATGAGTATGTTGTATTATTTACACCTCCTTCAAAACCGGTTGGAGTTGCCATATAGCCTGACCAAATATCAGAGTTTAAGCCTTGCTGTAATTGATAAACCCATTCTGGACTAAGAACCTGAATATTATTAAACATTGGGGCAAATCCCCCTTTAATATGGTTAAAATCCTGCTCAAAATCCGGAAGCGAAATACCATTCGGATTTGAATTTATATCTTCAAAGTTATCTGTACAACTCACTGAAGCGAGCAATAAACTGCAGATAACTGCTTGTGTTATTTTATTTAGTTTCATGATGTTAGAATTAGAAAGTTACATTTAAATTAAGACCGATACTTCTAGTAGATGGTAAACCATAAATATCTACTCCTTGTAAACCTTGTCCTGTACTCAATGCAATATTAGGATCGAATGGTGCATCTTTATAAATAAAGAATAAGTTTCTTGCAATTAACGAAATACTTGCTGTCTGAATAAACGGTAATGCTTTAGGATTGAAGTTGTATCCTATAGAAACCTCTCTAACACTTACATTTGTTGCATCATACATATATTCACCTGTAATACCCGCTCTTCCTCCTACTTGCGTATAATAAGTCTGAGCATCCATAGTTGTTACTGCCGTGCCGTTTGGCATTACAGCATTTATTTTAACACCTCCGGCATTTCTGGCATCTCCTGTAGCTTTTGAAACTCCAAATGCATCATTCTGTGCTTCTGTTAAACTCATAACATCACCTCCAAAACGTCCATCAATCAAAACATTTGCGAAGAAAGATCCTAATTTGAAAGAGTTAGAAAAACCTAACATAAAATCCGGGTTTGAATTACCTAATTCAACAAACTCAGTTTTTTGAATTTTACCGTCACTGTTTAATAAAATTCTTCCCTGATCATCTTTCAGCATTTTATAACCTTCAATAACACCAAAAGGTCTGCCTTCTGTTAAAGTATATTTATATCCGTTAACGCCTGGGTCTGTTAAATTTACTTTTCCACCCAATTCTTCAGGGATTTCTTTTACTTTATTTTTGTTCTGTGAAAAGTTAATAGCAGAATCCCATGAGAATTTATCATTTCTAACGATTCCGGCATTTAAGACAATCTCGAAACCTTTATTTTCTATACTTCCTGCATTAATTCCATAAAAATCAACTCCATAAACATTTCCAACAGGAGCAACTACTTGTAAATATTGATTTTTTGTTTCTGAGTTGTAGTACGAAATTTCAAAACCTAATCTGTTATTAAACATTCTCCATTCTGTACCAAATTCAAATTCTGATTTTAATTCTGGTTTTAATGTAGTTCCAGGCTTTGGAGCAACTAATGGATTATATTTAGCTCCGCTTCCATTTGTATAATAGTTACTTGGGCTTGAAATAAACGGATAAATATCATTACCAACCTGTGCATATGTACCACGAACTTTACCATAATTAATCCATTCCGGAAGCGTAGTCATTTCGCTGATCAAAGCTGTTAAACCAACCGATGGATAAAAGTAACTTGGAGTACCTGTATTTACTAAAGTAGATGACCAGTCATTTCTTCCCGTTAGGTCAAGAAACAACATGTCTTTGTACCCAAATGTCGTTGCAGCAAATACAGACTGTATCTCTCTGTGTGAATCGATTGTTTGATAGTTACCATCGTTATTATTAAAATTATGTAAAGTAAACCAGTTTGCATATTTCAAACCACCGCCAATTCCAGAATCCAAAATTGTTTTTTGATTTGTCATTGTGTTGTTTATACTAGCACCAATATTAGCATTAAAACTAAAGTCAGATCCAATTTTTGTATTGATTGTAGCTATTAAATCACCGTAACGCTGTGTGCTTAAAGCATTTTCATTAATGTAACGCCCATTTATGTGCGAAAGAGTTCCTTGTGTTGTAGCATAAATTCTTTTATCAAAAATACTCGTCACTCTGTTATAACTGTATCTTGAAGCAATGCTTAACCAATTATTTACTTTATATGTTAATGATAATGCACCATTAAAGAAGTCATTTTTATCCTCAGATTTATTTCTGTTAATTGCCCAGAATGGATTCTGCATAATATCTCTATTGGTCATCCAGTTCTGTGCCATTAAGTTTCTTGAAGGATCAAAAACTTCATAATTTTTTTCGTAAAGATCAAAATCATAACCTCTTGGCATTAAATAAACTCCTGTAAGTGGATTAAAGTAGAAACCATTTACAGGTTTATTTATAATAGTCTGAGAAGTATAGTTTGCATTCGCAGCAAAAATTAATTTGTCATCAAAAAATTTAGCAGTTTGTCTAATTCCGAAATTATTTTTCTTTAAAGCATTTTCAGGGATAATACCAGTTGCTGAAGTATTAGCATAAGAAAAAGCAGTAGAAGAGTTTTCAGATCCTATAGAATAACCTAATGAAGTAATCTGAGTTGTTCCCGTTGTAAAAAAATCTTTTACATGATCTTTTGTTTTTCCTGCAGGTCCCCAAGATTCATCTGCACCAGCTGCTGCAACATAATCAGTTTGGAATTTTGGCATATAAGCCGCTTCCTCAAAAGTTGTTACAGAAGAAGCTGTTATATTTGCTTTGCCTGTTTTTGCTTTTTTAGAAGAAAGTAAAATAACACCGTTTGCTCCCTGAGACCCATATAATACAGAAGCTGCAGCGCCTTTAAGTACCGTCATCCCTTCATAGTCATCTGGATTAATTAATGAAACAACATCTCCTCCATCACGATTACCACCTGCTAAACTACCAAATGATTCATTAGGCTGTCCTGATCCTGAGTTAAGCATTGGAATACCATCAATAACATACAAAGGCTGGCTGTTTACCACAGATGAATTTCCACGAATTACCACTTTTGTAGACCCTCCCGTACCACCTGAACTTTTTGTAACCGCAACACCAGCTATCTTACCTGCAATTGTATTAATAACGTTGGCATCTTTTACACGTGTTAATTCTTCTCCTTTAAGTTCCTGAGCGGCATAAGTCAAAGATTTTCTGGTTTTCTTAAGACCTAATGAAGTTACCACCACTTCATTTAAAGCGTTTGATGCGGCAACCTGCATTTTAACATTAATTGTAGACGCATCTCCTACAACTATTGACTGTGTTTCAAGGCCTACATAACTAAAAACTAATGTCTGTCCTTTTTGAACCTCAATGGAGTACAGTCCGTCAAAATCGGTAGTAGCCCCTTTTTGACCTCCTTGTACAGCAACGGATGCACCCGGTAATGGCATCCCGTCAGAATCTGTAATCACACCTTTAACATTTTTTACCTGAGCAAGCGAAACCTGCGCCGTAAAAACAATCATAAAGATTAAGAAAATTTTTTTCATGTTTATTTATTTTGTTAGTTATGACGTAAAATTATTCTTAAGGGATTGTTAAAAAAAATATATTATACAAACGGCGGGAAATTTTAAACGAACGACATAAATCATTCAATAATCCGTTACACGAAAACGTTTTCCTGTCTATTAAATGCGTTTTTCAGCCTATTTTCTGCATTTTTATACAATATTTAAAGATATTTCATAAAAATATTTCAAAATCAACAACACTCAGCCTATTGATTTTTAGTATAATAAAAAAAGCTTCATTTCTGCCAAAAGCAACAAATGAAGCCAAATACGTATTAATACTAAGGTTTTGTAAGAACAACTGCAGTTCAGACTAATTTCCGCATAAACTGGTAGTTTTGAACTTTAACGAAGTGTATTTTTTGTGAATAACCTCCAGTAAGGAATATTCTCCAAAAGAATCCTGTGCCAGTTCCCAAATCATAATGCCTCCGGTATTTTCTGAAGCATATTCGACCTTTCTTGTAATAGTAGTCCGGCCATTATAATATATTTTTCCAACTTCGTCCTGATCGGCAAATTGGGTTCCCGCCTCGACAATCTGACCAAATGTAGAACTGGTTACTTCGGCATACGTAAAATTATAACCGTAAAACGGCACTCCAAGAGTGAGTTTTTCAGCTGACAGATTTTGTTTTTTCCAAAATTCAACACCTTCCTTTGCAAATTCAAAAGAGCTGTGCTGTTCTATTTTATTTGGGCTCCATGGCCCGGTACTGTCATACGCCATTATATTTATAAAATCGAAAGCATTTAAAGCTTCTGAATTTATATGCACAAATCGTGTATTATTGGGCAGTGCTGCTGTTAAAAGTTTATTGGCTGTCGTTGTGCTTTTTTTTAACTCGGTAACAAAACCACTATAACCGGAAGTCACCGCATCCCACTCAAGATCAACGTCGACACCATCTAAATTATGATCTTTTACAAATTTTAGGATATTGGCTATCAGGGCCGGCCGGTTTTCTGGTTTATCAATAAGCATTGACCAGTTTGCAGCCTGTTCTGCCGAAATCACTCCGCCCGCCAGCGAAATGCTGACTAACAGTTTTGGATTTACTGATTTTGCATATTTTACTACGGCATCAATATCTCCTTCAAAAACCAAGTTCCCATTTTTATCCGGATTGGCAAAGGCAATATTCAGATGGGTTAATTTGCAAAACTGAATAGACGTAATTTTACTGAAACTGTCTGTTGACAAATACCCGACTACTCTTGCGGTTTTCGTTTTGGATTCATCGTTGTCCTTTTCTTTTTCATTGGTACAGCTGTAAACTGAGAAAAGAGAACTTATATAAAAAAGGATGCCTAATAAGGCTTTATTTTTTATCATAATTTTTTTGATTTAATTAGAATGAAAATATGACCTTATTAGGCATAACTTATATTTTTAGGATTTTATTTAGTTGGCATCCCACCAAACTTTATTTAACCAGTCATTTGTTCCTCCCATTCTTGATAAAGCTTCCAGATAATTTTTCTCATTTTTCTGCATTTCATCATTCGGATAGTATAAACGTTTTGGCGTAACTCCGTTTGTTTCAGAATCCGGGTTTGTAATTGGAAGCAATACAGGGTATCCTGTTCTTCTCCAGTTCGAATAGGCTTCTATACTGTTAAAGATATATGTGATCCAAATCTGGGTTCCAATCTGCTCTTTTTCAGTTCCGGCTGCTAGTGGATGGGCATTTGTATAGGTATCTATACTGGACTGACTTGCTGCAGGAGCTCCGTAAATTTCCAATTGTTTGATACCGGCCTCAACACCTTTTTTGTAATAAGCTGCTGCTGAACCTGAAATCCACCCTCTGTACGCTGCCTCTGCCAATAATAACTGTGCTTCTGAATAACTAACGTGCAGGTAAGGAGTTGTTTTTAGTTTGTAATAAGGCTGAATTCCTGACGCAGCATCAGAACCTCCTCCCGGAATATCCCATCTAAAAGTACCAGGACGAACTCCTGCATACATCACTGGTCCTACCTTGGTTGGAGTCGCCAGCATAGTTAGTCTCGGATCATCGTTATTTTTCAAATAATCAATTAAAAGCGAACTGAAATGATCACCATGCTCATTTCCAACAAAAGCATAGGACAAACCGTTTCCTCTAAAATCCAGAGAAGCCGGATTATCATTAAATGTCGCATCTAAATGTTTCATGATACAGTTATCAGCATTGCTCTCAAAAACACCATTTTGAAAAGCTGCTTTTACCTGTTTTTCAGCTTCGGCAGGTTTTACTTCAGAAAGTCTCATCCCAAGGCGCAGTCTCATGGTATTAGCCAGTTTTTTCCATTTGGAAATATCGCCACCATAGAATAAATCTCCTTTTACCGAACCTCCGTTTGTATTTAACTGATTGTAAGCTTCGTCTAATTCGCTAAAGAAAGCGGTGTAAATATCTTCCTGTTTATCGTATTTAGGCGTTACAATTCCTTTTGAAAATCCTAAACCGGCTTCAGAATACGGTACATCTCCATACAAATCGGTTAAACGCTGTGCTACCATTACTTTCATAATTTTAGCCACTGCATTCATATTCACCGCTGCAGGGTCTCCGCTGGTTTTATCCAGAATATCCACCACGTTTTTTAATTCGTTGGCATATACATTTCTCCAAAGAGCAGTCGCATAACCGTCATCTTTTTTGAATTTGTTTCCATATTCAGTAACCGCCCAGGAACCTGCATAATGCTGTACAAAACCTCCTGAGTAAATAAGATTGGCTCTCCATTGATAAAATCCGTCTCCCGACATACACAATTGTGTAAAGGTTAACTGCCCTGCCGGATTAGCAGACAACGCAACCGGATCTTTTTCCAGTTCGTCAAAATTTTCGGTACAGCCAGCTGCCGCAAACATTATGACGATGGCTAGTAATATTTTCTTAAATTTCATAATTTCTTTTTTTTAGAATGCCACTTTAATATTAAAACCATACGATTGTCTAAATGGCAGCGAGCCATATTCGAAACCTTGTCCATTTCCGGAAGTATACATAGATTCCGGATCAACGTTTGGTAAATCTTTATTGAAAGTCAATAAATTCCTTGCAAATACCGAAACATAAATTGAATTGATTTTTGCTCCGCTAAAAACGCTTTCCGGGATATTATAACCTAAACTTACCTCTCTTAATTTCACATAAGAAGCATCGTAGATAAATGGTGCCGGAGTATTGCTGAATACAGTATTCCAGTAATTCTGCGGATTAACCGGTGTGGTATTTTTTTCATATACCGGATTTGCCGCTGTTCCTGTGTTTACAACTCCTTCTGCGATATAACCTGCTGTAGGAACCCAGGTTGAAGGATCAAAAGCAGGATCATTTGCCATTGCATCTGCTCTTGCATGGTTGTAAGCATCTCTTCCTTCAGTGGTAATATCAAGAAGTCCTTTTTGTGCAGCTACCGAGTTGGTCATAGAATATACATCCATTCCAAATTTCATATCCAGTAAGAACTGAAGTGTAATTCCTTTATAAGTAAAGCGGTTTGTTAAACCTGCCGCCCAGTCAGGAAGACCTTTTCCTAAAGCTACTTTTTCATCTGTAAATAAAGGAAGTCCGTTGGCTCCTATAATTTTCTCTCCTGCTTCATTTCTTAAGAAATCACGTCCGATAATAGTTCCGTACTCTCCGCCTACCTGAGCTACAATAGCTGCTCCGGCCCAGCGGGCTTCAGAAATAGCATACGTATTAATATTAGGATGTAATGCTATAATTGAGTTTTTATTTTTCGAGAAGTTCAAATCAATTCCCCATTCAAAACTATTGGTTTTTATTGGTGTTCCCGATAAGAAAATCTCAATACCTTCATTTCGTAATTTTCCGGCATTTACAGAAAGAAACTCATATCCCGATGTTGCAGAGGAAGCTAAATCAAGGGTCTGATCTGAAGTATCCTCACGGTATACCGTAATGTCTGCACGTAATCTGTTTTTGAAGAATCCGGTTTCAAAACCAAACTCAATTCCTCTTTTAGACTGATATGTTAAATTAGCATTTGGCGCTGCACTATTTTTGATGTTAACAACACTTTGTCCGTCATATGATGAAAAAGTAGTATAGTTAAGTGCGTTTTTGTAAGCGCCGGGAGCATTTGAAACTTTTGCCCACGAAGCTCTAAATTTACCGTAATTAAAAGTATCTCCCTGTAAATTAAATGCATCTGAGAAGATAAAACCTAACGAAGCCGCCGGATAAAAAGCATCTTTATTGATTACGCTGAACCAGTCATTTCTTCCTGTAAACTCCGCATATAAATAGTTCTTGTAATCAAACTTGGCAGAACCGTAAACAGAATTGGTTCTTGTTTTGGTTACTACCGGAGCATTTTCGGTCTGATTCACAAAATTACTAATGTATTCTGTACCCGGTTCAATAATTTTTGTTCCGAATCTTGAGTTTTGATCTCTTTTAAAATCTCTGCGTCCTGTTCCTAAGATTCCTGAAAAAGTAAAGTTTTCAGCCAATTTTATTCCGCTCAGGGTAGCAATAATATCCGTATTCATTTCTGAAACATTGATATTGTCCAGACCAATGTATCCTTCGTCTCTTCCCGGCCAGGTACTCCCTGCTGCCATAAAATCAGTAGCGTTAAAAGTATAGGTATCAAGACCTGTTCTGAAAGTTAATCCCAGCCATTTCTCTAACTGATAGGTTCCGGTAACGTTTCCTATAAAACGGTTTTTCTTAGAAAAGTTATGGTTGTCATTTACTGTAAAATAAGGATTAAGCTGGTACACATTGTTGTTCCATGGATAAATCTGCCCTGTTTCCTCGTTTTTATAATTCTTTAGCCATGCCTGGTCAATATTAGGTGCCAGACCGCTTAATGAATATCCAACGTTGTTTGGAGAATCTCCTAATCCCGGTCTGTTTTCTGCATTTTCAATGGTATAGCTGGCATTAGCATCAAGAGTAAATTTCTCAGATTTTATCGTAGCGTTTAAACTGGCATCATTTCTTTCTAAACCAGATCCCGGCACCACATCATCATTATTTAAATTATTGTATGAAAAACGTACAAAAGCATTATCACTTCCTGCAGATAATGAGATTCCGTTTGTAGTAGTAAATCCGGTTCTGAAGAAATCCTGGATATTATTATCTACTTTTTTATACGGTTTCATTGAACCATCAAAAATTTTCACTTCCTGTCCTACACTTTCAGAAAATTTAGGTCCCCAGGCACTCGTAGTATAGCTGTAAATTTCAGAAGGTGCTTTGGCAGGGTCAGGCAGGGTTCCGTTTGTTCCGGATCCGTATTCAGTCTGATAGTCCGAATATTTAGCATCTACTCTGTCAAAACTTACGCCGCTTGTTAACTCCACTTTCAGCTTTCCTTTACTTCCTTTTTTGGTTGTAATCAAAATTACACCGTTCAAAGCTCTCGATCCGTATAAAGCGGCTGCTGCAGCACCTTTTAGTACAGTCAAACTTTCAATGTTGTTTGGGTTAATACTGGAAATACCATCTCCGTTATCCCTTCCGTCGAACCATTTACTGGTGGCAGCAGCATCATTAGACAATCCTGTATTGTCAATAGGCACACCATCAACAATATAAAGAGGCTGGTTGTTTTCACCAATACTCGAAATACCTCTAATAATTACTCTTGTTGATCCCGCAACACCGGTAGACGGAATCGAAACATCGACACCGGCTACTTTTCCTGAAAGTGCTGTCGCTACATTGGTTGTAATTACTTTGTTCAGCTGCTCACCTTTAACATCCTGAACTGCATACCCCAATTCTTTCTTTTGTCTTTTAATCCCTAACGCCGTAACAACAACCTCATTCAGATTTTGGGTGTTCTGAGCTAACACCGCATCTACTGTTGGTGAAGTTCCTACTGTTACCGTTTTAGTTGTAAATCCTATATACGAAAATACCAGAACATCTCCTGCTGATGCCTGAATCGTATACTTTCCGTCAAAATCTGTCTGACTTGCCGTTTTTGTACCCTGAACTAGGATACTTACCCCTGGCAGAGGCAATCCGTTTTGATCGCTTACCAAACCTTTGACCGTTTTTACTTGTGCCAGTGTTACCTGTGCAGTAAAAACCATCATAAGGACTAACATAATTTGTTTCATTTTTATCATGGTTTTGATTAGTTATGCTGATAAAATTATTGTTAAGGGACTGTTAAAAAAAATATTTTATACAAACGGTTCGAATTTTTAAACAAACGACATAAAACATTCAACATTATGTTTTACGAAATCGTTATCCTAATTAAATAAAGTGTTAATACTGTTTTTTTATAATTTTTTATTCAAAAGAATTGCGTTTTAGCCCGTAATTGTGTAAAGTTGCAGAATGATTACCCCACCTGTACAATTAATAACAAAACGTTAAAGAAAAGTTGAACGAAATCCGAAAATTAAAATTTGATATAAAACTGCAGAATCATATTTGGTTCTGGGGTTCTTATTTCACTCTCAACTTTTTACGATGGGGAGCCTACTTTAATGATTACCCTTATTCTTTTAAATCCAATTTAATTGAATTCTCACTTCATATACCGCTGGTGTATTTTAATCTTTTTGTTTTAGTGCCTAAATACGTACTTAAACAAAAATATATTACGTATACCCTGGCATTACTGCTAAGTCTTTTTGGAATCTATTTATTAAAAACAGCTCTTACCTATTATATAGTATCCGAAAACATCTGGCCGGAAGCCAACAGAGAATATCATCCTTTCGAAATAAACCATATAGTAGCTGTATGTATTGGAGAATTGTATGTTCTGGCTATGGCATCTTCAGTTTACCTTACCTTAACCTGGCTTCGCGAGAGGGAAAGAAACAGATCACTCCGGGAAAACCAGTTTAAGATCAAACTCAAATATCTCGAAAACCAGATTCAGCCGCACTTCTTTTTCAATACCTTAAATAACCTGTACGCTTTATCTTTAGAATCTTCAGATAAAGTACCGGATGTGATCATCAAACTTTCTAACCTCATGGAGTATGTATTGTACGATGTTAAAGGAACCAAGTTTGTTCCGCTGATCAAAGAAATTGATTATATTCAGAATTATATCGAAATTGAAAAACTCCGTTTTAACAATGTAGAAGTCACTATCAATTTAGAATCAGATATAGAAGATGTAGTGGTGCCGCCTCTGATTTTCATTTCTTTAGTAGAAAATGCTTTTAAACACGGCGGTGTAAACAATAATAACTTTAAAATCAAAATCAATTGTAAAGTTATCGACAATAAAATGTTAGACTTTGAAATCTTAAATAATTTTGTAATTTCACAAAATGTTAAGTCTAAAGGAGGCATTGGTTTAGTCAACACAAAAAAAAGACTAAAGTTAATTTACAAAAACAATTTCAGTTTAAAACACAAGATAAAACTGAATTATTATATAATTCGTTTGCAAATACCTATCCAAAATGAAAATTAAATGTGTATTGATTGATGATGAACCTTTAGCAATCAAAGTGCTGCAAAATTACTTTAACAATTTTACAGATTTTGAGGTTATCGGCACATTCAACAATTCTCTGGAAGCTCTGGACTTTATAAACAGTACCTCTGTAGATGCCGTTTTTCTGGATATCAATATGCCTATGATGACCGGTTTTGAGCTAATCAGTCTCATTGAAAACAAAACCAAAGTTATTATCACTACCGCTTTCAGGGAATTTGCAGCCGAAAGTTATGATCTTGATGTCCTGGATTATCTGGTAAAACCTATTCCGCTTCCCCGCTTTATAAAATGCATCAATAAAATCACGACCGAATTCAATTTAAAAAACAATATCAAAATTGATGTCACAAAAGGGGACTCTCATATTTTTATCAAAGTAGATAAAAAAATGATGAAAATTAATATTGAAGAAATCCTTTTTATCGAAGGGATGAAAGAATATATAAAAGTCGTAACACCTGATAAAACCTACATTACACACAAATCATTAACTTCATTATCTGAAGAATTACCTGCAGATCGTTTCCTGCGCATCCATAAATCTTATGTCATTGCCCTGAATAAGGTCAAATCTATTGAAGGAAACCGCATCCAGATCCAGTCTTATACCATTCCAATTGGAAGAAATTACAGCAAAGACGTAAAAAACCGAATTCTGGAATAAAACTTTAACATTTCTAACTCTATATAAATTAACACATTGTTGAATAAATAATGCTGTTGGTTTAAATTTAACATTATTTTCAGGCAATAATTTTTTTTTGACTCTTGTAACAAATATATTTACGGTCTTCAAAAAACAGTTTATTAAAAAATTAACCTAATTACAATTATGAGTTCAGAAAATGTTCAAACCAAATGGGGACAGTTTATCTCATTGATAATCGTCTTCTTCTTTTGGGGTTTTGTTGGATCTGCCAATGACATCCTGATTCCAGTATTCAAAAAAGTATTTACTTTGTCACAAGTACAGTCACAACTGGTAGCCTGGGCATTTTACGCTGCTTATTTTGTAGGTTCCATCATATTCTTTTTAGTTTCTTTAAAGCTCGATGTACTGCAAAAATTCGGATACAAAAAAACACTTTCAGCCGGTTTAGTACTTTCGGCTGTCGGGTCCTTTTTATTCGTTCCGGCTGCGACAATGGAAAGTTTCCCTTTCTTTTTAACTGCTTTGTTTACTGTAGGTTTAGGTTTCTCAATTCAACAGATTGTAGCCAACCCTTTAGCTATTAAAATGGGAAGTCCTTCCACAGGGGCACACCGTTTAACATTAGCAGGAGGTATTAATTCATTCGGAACTACAATTGGAGCTATCCTTTTAGGTATTGCTTTATTTGGAATGGGCGACAACAAAAAAACAGCTCTTTCATTAGAAGATATCAAATTACCTTTTATTATTCTTGGCCTTGCGTTTATCGCAGTAGCTATTTTCATGAACTTCTCTAAAATTGAAGATCCTGAAAAACAAGAAGAAGCCGTTATCAAAGACGGTCACAATAAATTCAACATCCTGGATTATCCACAACTATATTTAGGAATGCTTGGGATTTTTATTTATGTAGGTACTGAGGTAACCATTATTAGTAACTTACCCGCTTTATTGCATACACACGAATTTGGAAACATCCTTGAAGATGCTGTTGCACCATTTATTGCCCTTTACTGGGGAAGTTTAATGATTGGCCGCTGGAATGGTGGTGTAAACGTTTTTGACACTTCAAAATTAGTAAATACTGCTTTAAAATTCATTGTTCCGGCTATTGCCTTTGGAGTAATCATTGGAGCTAACGTTTTTGCTGCACACGATGTTTCTTCTTTCTATATTTATCCAATCTGGATTTTAGTATTTATCGGAGTAAGTTTTGTTGGAGGAAAAAATGCCGGAAAAACATTAATGCTTTTTGGTCTTTCGGGAATTACCATGATGATTGCCGGTTTAGTATGGCCGGATCCGTCAATTGCTAAATTCTTCTTTATTTCCGGAGGATTATTCTTATCTATCATGTGGCCTTCTATCTTCGATTTAGCAATCGCCGGTTTAGGAAAAAACACAGGAAAAGCCTCTTCTTTCCTAATCATGATGATTCTTGGTGGTGGTGTTATTCCTTTGGTTCAGGGAAGTATCTGTGATCTTGACCTTACAAAACCTGATGGTATCTTTGGAATTTCATGGACACACTTCTCTTATATCATACCGCTTCTTGGTTTTGCTTATTTAGGATTCTACGGTTTCTACTGTCCTAAAATCCTAAAAAGACAAGGCATCAGCCATGTTGAAAGCGAAGGCGGCGGACACTAAAAATTTTAAATTTTCAATATATAAAAAAATCCAAATTCCGATTTAATTGGAATTTGGATTTTTTTTATTTACAGAACAAAACCTTTATAGCTTTACCACTCCCACTCTACTTAGCATTAATAATATTACTCAGGTTCTTTTTAAAAACTGCTTTATTCTGCTCTGAAATCGAATAGACAACATCTTTATCAGCATGCACAATAACTTTATCTATATTCGCTTCTAACAGCACTTTGGGATCTTTAATTTTCAAAGTACAGGCACCATCAAAAAAACCGTCATCTTCAATAATTTTTCTGGCTTCCAAAACAGTTCCGTCACTTAAAACGGCCGATATTGTCATTTCTTTATTTAAAGTCTTTGAATAAAAACCATCCATAACCAAAAGAAGCCTGTAGCTGTTTTTCATTTCCGGCCCTTTAAATTCATGACGGGTTATATTGTAACGAAGTCCTTTTGCCAGACTTTGAAACTGAATTGTACAATCGAGTTCAAATGTGGCCACATCACCCGCATCATTAACACTTTTCAAAATTTCAGCCTGTGCATTACCCGAAAAAACAGCTGCTAAAAAACACAAAATTAAAATTACCACTCTCATAACCAACATTTTAACATCAGTATAAAAGTAAAAAAAATCGCCTTTCCCCGACAGGAAAAGGCGATTTAAATTTTATAAGTACTTAAGTATTACTTGTTTCCTTTTTCAAAGTCCGCTACAAACTGAGCTAGACCAATATCAGTTAAAGGATGTTTCAACAATCCGTAAATTGCAGAAAGTGGTCCTGTCATAACATCTGCACCAATTTTAGCACAGTTTACAATATGCATAGTATGACGTACAGAAGCCGCTAAAATCTGAGTTTCGTAACCATAGTTATCGTAAACTTCTCTAATTTCCTGAATCAGATTTAAACCGTCTGTAGAAACATCATCTAAACGTCCTACAAAAGGAGAAACATAAGTAGCTCCCGCTTTAGCAGCTAAAATAGCCTGACCTACAGAAAAAACAAGTGTTACATTCGTTTTAATTCCTTTATCCGAAAAATATTTAGCAGCCATAACCCCTTCTTTGGTCATAGGCAGTTTTACAACAATCTGCTCATGCAATTCAGCCAGCTCTTCACCTTCTTTAACCATTCCGTCAAAATCAAGAGCGTTTACTTCAGCACTTACGTCACCTTCTACCAGATTGCAGATATCTACGTAATGCTTTAAAATGTTATTTTTTCCTGTAATCCCCTCTTTCGCCATTAATGACGGGTTAGTGGTTACACCATCCAAAACACCTAAAGCCTGTGCTTCTTTAATTTGAGCTAAATTAGCTGTGTCTATAAAAAATTTCATAATTATCTGTTTAATTAAAAATGGTTTGTTCGTATTTATACTTTTGTAAATTTTACTTCAAATAAAGTATTTAAAGAAATCTAGCTGCAAAATTACAAAATCAATATCAATAACGTTTTTAAAATTAAAACCATTTTAAAATTATATGTTAAAAATAAGTGTATTTTTTACATTTTTTAAACTACTAAGTAAAATTACAAGTATAAACCTACAGCATTTGCATCTTTAAAATTATTTAGAATTATTTCTATTCAATTCCTTCAATTCATCTCTGATTTCTTCAAGAACCCTCAAAGTATCTTCTTTATAGGCTTCAGAATTATTAATCTTGTCGCTTATAGAACTAAAGACTCTTCGTATAATAAACCAAATAACTCCTAAAAATAAAACACTAAAAATAACCGGCAAAAATTCTTTTATCTGATCCATACTACTACAGTTTATAATGATTCATAAGCATTTTTTCATATACTTTATCCGGCAGTGCCCTTTTCAAAACAATTGAAAACTTCTGCATAAATACCCCTACTTTATAATGTATTTTAGGATTTCCTGTCTGGATAATTTTAAAAACGGCTTCAGCCATTTCATTCGGATTACTGCCGGCATCTACATGTTCATTCATCGCTGCCAGCGTATCTCCATATACTTTTTCATAAGCAGAACCTTTTACAACCGGCGCATGATAACGTCCTGATGCAATATTGGTAGCAAAATCGCCCGGAGCCACGTTTGTAATCTGGATCCCGAATTGTTTCACTTCCATTCTTAAAGCCTCAGTAATTAATTCTAAAGCTCCTTTTGACGCCGAATACACACTTCTGTAAGGCAGCCCCATATAAGCGGCAATCGAAGTAACATTAATAATTAAACCTGATTTTTGCTCCCGCATTTGCGGCAAAACCGCCTTCATAACTTCAACAGGACCAAAAAAATTGGTTTCGAAATTATTTTTGATTTCCTCCGTTGGAATTTCTTCCAGCGGCCCCGTAATTCCGACTCCGGCATTATTAATCACAATATCGAGACGGCCCGAAGTTTCAATAACATGGGCAATTGCTGATTTAATTGAATCACCATTGCGAACATCCAGCGCTACCAAAGGAAAAACTGAATCTGATATTCTCTCCGGATTTCTGCTTGTGCCGTATACAACGAAACCTTTTGCATGTAAAAATTCACCAATTGATTTTCCAATCCCTGAGGATCCTCCGGTAATTAAAACGACTTTACTCATTTTTATAGTTATAGGTTAAGAGTTCTGAGTTTTGGAAACTGGTCTTCTTTTAAGTTATTTATAAAGTGCTCCACTTTTAACTTCCTGCCAATGATATCCAACTTCGAAAGGTCCAAAAATAAAAAAATCCTCCCGAAGGAAGACTGCTTTTATATAAATTCTAAAAAATAAAAAATGGCAAGCGACCTACATCGCACCGCTCAACCGCGTACCCTTGCTATGTTCCCATCCTGGGGGAGTCTGCAGGAGCTGGTCGTGTAGGACTTGCCGGTGCAAATATACAACCTTTTTATATTTTTGCAAGGGCTTTGTCACTATAAAAATATCGTCGTATATTGGCTTATTCAAATTTTAAACTATGAAAAAATATAACTTCCTAGCTGTCATTTTATTAGGAATCACATTAATTGGATGTGGAGATAAAAATAAAGGTGAAAATTCTTTGTTTACAATCGATGATTCTGCATTTCCGGCACATTTTACGCCAAAAGAAGCGCTTACAATTGGAATTTTAAACCCAAATTCGAAAGAAATCGACAGCGTTGCTTACTTTATAAACGACCAAAGAGTTGGGGGCACAAAAGGTAAACAAGAATTTAGATTTGAATTAATAGATCAAAAATTAGGGTATCAATATCTAAAAGCTGTTGTTTATTTTGGCGGAGATTCTTCTGATGCTACCAAAAGAATTGAAGTTGTTTCTGATGTTCAGCCAAAAGCTTTAAAATATAAAATCATTAACACTTTTGCTCATGATAAAAAAGCTTTTACAGAAGGATTGGAATTTTACAAAGACACATTATATGAAAGCACAGGACAAGAAGGAGCTTCCTTTATAAAAAAGTACGATTATAAAACTGGAAAAGTTTTCAAACAAATTGATCTTGACCAGCAATATTTTGGAGAAGGCATAACATTTATAAATGATAAATTATTCCAGTTAACATACAAGAATAAAAAAGGCTTTATCTACAATGCAAAAACTCTAAAGCTGGAAAAAACTTTTGATTATGAAAAAGATATCGAAGGCTGGGGAATGACAAATGACGGGAAGTACATTTATCAAACTGATGGAACTGAAAAAATCTGGAAAGTTGATCCTTCTACTCAGAAAATGATTGATTATGTCAACGTTTATTCGGGAGAGTCAAAAATTAAAGCAGTTAATGAAATTGAATGGATAAATGGAAAAATTTATGCTAATGTATGGTTTAAAGATGCCATTGCGGTTGTAAATCCGGAATCAGGAGCTGTTGAAGGAATTTTAGATTTATCAGGTTTACGCAAAGAAATGACCGACATTACCAAAGATGATGTTTTAAACGGTATTGCGTACAATCCTAAAACTAAAACCATTTTTGTAACTGGTAAAAACTGGAGCAAAATGTTCGAAATTACGGTTTCTGAATAAATAAAAAACAATAATTTAAAAACACAAATTTCACAGATTACACGGATTAGTTCGTGATAATTTGTGAAATTTGTGTTTTATAACAATCCTTTCTAATGATCACTTTAATCAAAAACATACAAGAATTACTTCAAGTCCGCGAAACTTCAGTTGCTAAAGTCTCCGGAGCAGAAATGGCTGAACTTCCGACAATCAAAAATGCTTTTTTAGTTTTAGAAAATAATCTAATTGCTGATTTTGGTTCGATGGAAACCCTTCCCGAAATTAAAGCGGACAAAATTATTGACGCAGCTGGAAAAGTTGTTCTTCCTGCCTGGTGCGACAGCCATACTCACATTGTATATGCCGGAAATCGCGAACAGGAATTTGTTGACCGCATTAATGGTTTAACGTACGAAGAAATCGCCAGTCGCGGCGGCGGAATTCTTAACTCAGCTAAAAAATTAAATGAAACTTCTGAGGAAGAACTCTACAAACAATCAAAAGTCCGCTTAGAAGAAGTCATGCATTTAGGAACCGGTGCGGTAGAAATTAAATCAGGTTACGGACTAACTACTGAAGGTGAATTAAAAATGCTGCGTGTTATTAAAAAGCTTTCCGGGAATTATCCGGTGGCAATAAAAGCGACTTTTTTAGGTGCTCATGCTTTTCCGACTCATTATAAAGAAAACAAAACTGGCTACATTGATGAAATCATTAACAAAATGCTTCCCGAAATTGCCCAAAATAAACTGGCCGATTATGTAGATGTTTTCTGCGAAAGCGGTTATTTCTCTGTCGAAGAAACAGAAAAAATTATGCAGGCCGGAATTGAATTCGGTTTAAAACCTAAAATTCACGTTAATCAGTTTAATTCTATAGGAGGAATTCAGTCAGGAGTTAAATTTAATGCACTTTCCGTAGATCATCTTGAAATAATGAATCCGGAAGATATTGAAGCTTTAAAAAATACTGAAACCATGCCTGTCGCATTGCCATCATGTTCTTATTTCTTAAGTATTCCATACACTCCGGCAAGAGAAATGATAAAAGCCGGATTACCATTAGCACTAGCTACCGATTTTAATCCCGGCTCTACCCCATCCGGAAACATGAATTTTGTAGTAGCAGCGGCCTGTATCAAAATGAAAATGACCCCGGAAGAAGCCATAAATGCAGCAACCCTAAATGGCGCTTATGCTATGGGACTTTCTGAAACCCACGGAAGTATTACAAAAGGTAAAAAAGCCAATTTAATTATAACCAAATCTATTTCGTCTTACTACCAGATTCCTTATGCTTTTGGAAGCAATTTAATCGAATCTGTTTTTATTGAAGGAAAAATTCTGGAATAAACTTTGTTTTTTCACAAAATAGAAATCATACAAACATAGTCTGTAGTTTCAACTACAGAAACGTAGTGTTTAGCATATTGTTTTAAACAAACTCACATTTATCCATAAAAAAAGGTCTGTGAAAATCACAGACCTTTAATATCTAAGTGGTATTTACCTTTGGCAGAATTATCTTAAGCTGAAACTAGTTTTAGAAACCAATTCGTCATTATCAAAAACGTTGATAAAATAAGTTCCTTTTGCAAAATCTTTTCCTGGAAGATCTTCTGTTACATTTACAGATTTATTCTCATATTTTACAGTGGTTTTAAAGCTGTATGTTAAAGAATTATCTCCAAAACTTTCTGTTTTTTTCTCGCCTAAAACATTGTTTTTAGCATCGATAACCTGAACATAATACGTTTTGTCACCCGATTTAGCGATTTGATTTTCTGCAATAGTAAAGCTTACTTTTAAAATATCAGCACGGCTTGCTTTGTCTGTTTCAATTTGTTTTCCTGAACTTCTTAATTTGTAAGCAGAAGTTTTAGTATTTAAAATTGACAATTTAGAACCTCTTTCTACTGTTTTAGCAAGCTCTTCGTTTTGCCCTACAAGTACTTCGTTATATTTTTTAGATTCTCCTAATACAGTTATTGTACTATCTCTCTGAACTGTTAAAACACCATTTTGTTTTTTCAATTCGTCGTTCTCAGCAACTAAAGTTTTCATTTTGTTCTGCATTGCCTGAACCTGAGATTTATACTTAGAAACATCACCTTTAGATTTATTCAAATCTTCCATCAAAGCGACAACTTTATCTCTTTCCTGAATTAACTCGTCAGACATTGATGTATTTTCAGCAATTGCAGCATCGTAAGTTGCTTTTAATTCCTGTAAATCTTTCATAACAGATTCTTTTTCTGTCATTGTAGTAGTAAGTTCTGTCTTAACTACATCAGTATCAGAAGATAGTTTAAAAATATACACTAAGCTACCAATCAGTAGGACCGCTAAAACCGCTATTACCGCTTTTAGACTTGAATTGTTGTTGTTCTTTGGGTTTTCCATATTTAATAATTTTCTATAATAACAAATTTAATAATTAATATATGATGTTAATAACGTAAGTTGTTACAATTATATTATTTTTGGAAAATAAATTTTTTTCATGGAGAAATTGATTCCTTTTACTGTTAATGATTTGGCAAAAGTCACAAATCATCGTAGTGGTGAAATAAAATTCGGAGAAAAAATGATTACAATTCCGAAAGGAGCTGACAAAATCAAATTTTTACAAGAATCTGAGGCTAAGTATGTCCTTTTAGGAATACCGGAAGACATAGGTGTTCGTGCTAATTACGGCAGACCCGGAACTGCTTCTGCCTGGGAAAATGCGATTAAAAGTATTGCAAACATCCAGCACAACCGTTTTTCAAAAGGCAGCCAGATTATTGTTTTAGGACAGCTTGATGTAGCTGAAGAAATGCGTGATGTTGAAAAACTGGATTTTAATGACATTGACGACCGTTCTAAGCTAAGCCAGCTGGTTGAAAGAATCGACAAAGAAGTTTCTCATATTATTTTTACGATCATTAAAGCCGGAAAAACACCTATTATTATTGGCGGCGGACATAACAATGCTTATGGTAACATTAAAGGTTCTGCCCTGGCAAAAGGAAAACCTGTTAATGCTATTAATTTTGATGCCCACTCTGATTTTAGAATTCTGGAAGGACGCCACAGCGGCAACGGATTCTCTTATGCTTATGAAGAAGGTTTCCTGAAAAAATACTTTATTTTCGGCCTTCATGAAAACTACACTTCCAAAAGTGTCCTGGATTTAATAAAAAAACTGGAAGACCGCGTTCGCTATAATACATATGACAGCGTTAACATCCGTAAAGAGAAAGATTTTACAAGAGAAATGGCTCTTGCACTGGAATTTATCAAGACTGATGCTTTTGGTATTGAGATTGATTTAGATGCGATTCCTAACATTGCCAGCAGCGCTATGACGATCAGCGGATTTTCTGTAGAAGAATTAAGACAGTTTATTTCGTTCTTTGCACAGCACAAAAATGCTGCTTATCTGCATATTTGTGAAGGAGCACCTGATCTGGCCGACTCTCCAAACAATAACTTAATTGGAAAACTAATTGGTTACCTGATAACCGATTTTATAAAAGCCAATAATGAAAAGGACAAATTACAATGAAGAGCAGGTGGTCTAAAACCACACATTTCCCAAATAATCAAAGATTCAAATAAACGATTAACTGAATAAACCTATCTTTGCAGAGAATTTAGTACTTAAAACTAAAATTCTTAATTCGTAAGATATGTTATTCGAAGATTTATCACTTTCAAAAAGTATACAAAAAGCCGTATTTGAAGAAGGCTATCTAAACCCCACACCTATTCAGGAAAAAGCCATTCCGGTTGTTTTAGCCGGAAGGGATCTTATTGGCTGTGCGCAGACAGGTACCGGAAAAACAGCTGCTTTTGCCATTCCTATTATTCATCAGCTTCACCGGATTGTAGGTTCATCAAAAAAAGCCAAACAGATTCGTGCCCTGATTGTAACCCCAACACGTGAACTGGCCGTTCAGATTGGTCAGAGTTTTGACACGTATTCCAAATATACCAACTTAACCCAGCTGACCATTTTTGGGGGAGTTTCGCAAAATCCCCAGGTTGATGCTTTAAAAAATGGTGTTGATGTTTTAGTGGCAACTCCGGGCCGATTGCTGGATCTGCACAAACAAGGTTTCCTGAATCTCGACCAGCTGCATACTTTAGTACTGGACGAAGCAGATCAAATGCTGGATATGGGTTTTATAAACGATGTAAAAAAGATTGTAAAACTGACACCTAAGAACAGACAGACCTTATTGTTCTCTGCTACGATGCCGCTTGCTATTCTTGAACTGGCAGAAATGTTTTTACAGGATCCTGAAAAAGTAGAAGTATCGCCTGTTTCTTCTACAGCCGAAAATGTCGAGCAGCGTATTTACTTTGTAGACAAAACCGAAAAAAGAAATCTGCTGTACCATTTGATAAAAAACGAAAACTTATCAAATGTGCTTGTTTTTGCCAGAACCAAACATGGTGCTGACAATGTGGTAAAAGCACTTCGTAAAAAAGAGATTCCGGCAGAAGCTATTCACGGAGACAAGTCACAAAATGCCAGACAACGGGTTCTGGAAGCCTTTAAAAATAAGGAAGTTGGTGTTTTGGTCGCTACAGACATAGCTGCAAGGGGAATTGATATTGAGCAGCTGCCTTATGTTATCAATTTTGATTTACCCAATATCCCTGAAACTTATGTACACCGTATTGGCCGTACAGGACGTGCCGGAAACGGAGGTATCGCTATTTCTTTTTGCGGAAAAGATGAGCATCCGTACTGGAAAGATATCCAGAAATTAATAAAGGTAGATGTTAAAACGATTAGTGATCATCCTTATCAATGGCATGCCGGAAGTCCGGAACCTGGTGAAAAACCTAAAAATTCAAACCGAAGCGGAGGCGCTCACAAGTCCAGAAAATCCAATACCTCTAAAAAGAATAAAAAACGCTGGTATTAACCAGCGTTTTTAGCTTCGTTTATCAGATAATTCAGAATTTTAAAGAGCTTAACCGGTTCAAACGGTTTTACAATAATGTCATTCATTCCAGACGCAACAGCCTCCTCCGTTATTTCGTCTTTATCAAATGCCGTAAGTGCTACAACCGGAGTTTTTATTCCCTGCTGGCGTATCCGTTTTGTTGCTTCAAATCCATTCATCAAAGGCATATTAATATCCATCAGAATAAGATCAAATTCTTCTTTCTCCAATATGGTAAGAGCAGCAAAACCATCATCCACAACTTTACAGATAAAATTGTTCTTTTCGATGATTTTTTTAGTCACCAGTTGATTGATCTGATTGTCTTCCACAATCAGAATTTTGTAAATTTCGCTGGAAGTTAAGTCCACTTCAATATCTTCTATGATTTTTCTTGTTTTTAAAGGGTCATACTCTAAAGGAATTACAAAAGAAAATGAAGTTCCTGCCCCCAGATCGCTTTCTAAAGTAATTGTACTACCAAAAAGACCTAACAATCGTTTTACAATACTAAGTCCCAGTCCTGTTCCCTGATAGTCTTCATCTTTACGACCTACCTGTACAAATTTTTCAAAAATCTTGTTCTGATCGACCGCTGCAATCCCCACGCCGTTGTCTTTTATTAAAAAGTGCAGGTAATACATTTTTCCTTCAATCCTGTCTAATTTTACAGTTATATCTACTTCTCCGTCTTTGGTAAATTTGAGTGCATTACTCACCAGATTCATTAAAATCTGTCCAAGACGCAGTTTGTCCCCTATTAAATATTCCGGAATTGCCTGGTCAATTGCTACGTTAATTTTATTATTGTTCTTTTGAGATAAAAAAGCCAGTGAATTTTTAATCATAGTAATTTCATCCGAAATATTAAAAGTGAGGCTTTCCAGAACTACTTTATTTTCTTCAATTTTGTTTATCTGAAGAATATCATTTACCAGTGACAATAAATACCGGGCCGAAAACTTCAGGGCACTTAAATGCTGGCTTTGTGATAATTCTTTATGTTCCTCCAAAAGCATATTAGTAATGCCTACAACACCGTAAAGCGGAGTGCGTAATTCATGGCTTATAGTGGAAATAAACTGGGTTTTGAGCAGAGAGGCCTCTTCGGCAATTTCTTTCGCCTTTACAAGCTCTAAATTGTGTTTTTTCCTGAAATCAATATTTTTAATTAAAGTCACTATCAGGAAAAGAAGAATAAATGAAATAAGAATAAAGAGAATAACAATAATTCTTGATTTTTTAAGACTCTGTGACTGTGAAGACTTTTCATTTTCAATTTTATCAATCTGTCTTTTGTATTCGTCCAGTTCCAGATTAAAACCAGCCAGAGAAGCTTTTTTGAGCTTTTCCTGATTATAAAGTTCAGCTGTAATCTCATTAAACAAAAGCAGATGTTTATACGCCTGCTCATAGTTCTTTATTTTATTCAAAAAACGGGAATATTCCAAGTGCGTATACGAAAGATCAGACTGTTCATCGCTGTTCTCACCTGCCGCTATCGCTTTTAAAAAATACCGGTTTGCGGCAGTCTGGTCATTAATATGGTTCGCATACATCCCGTTAAGCATATACACTATAATTTCGGTAGCTTTGGCGCCGTATTTTTCGGTATTATTTTCAACAAATTTCAAATACGGATAACCTTCCTTAAACTTGCCAACATCAAAATAAGCCCAGGCAATATTAACGTTTGTAAAATACACCTGGTTCATATCGTTTATTTTTAAACTATAGGCAATGGACTTTTTATAATAATGAATTCCTTTATCAAACTGTTTCTTCTCAAAACAATAAATATTGCCAATATTGTTATGCAGACTGTATTTTATAGAATCATTATTAGTTCTGTTAGCATAATACAAAGCCCTGTTATAATAAAAGATAGCTTTATCAAATTCAGCCAGCTCACTAAAATTGGCCGCAATCACTTTGTATGATTTAGCAATTAAATTATTGTCTTTAAAAGCCGCTGCCTGATTTAAGGCTACTCTGGAAGTGACGAGTGACCTTTCAAAATTAGAATCTTTGTAATAAATCCAGGCTTCTTTTATAAGCTTATCGATTTTTTTTTCAGAGGGTGTTTCAGATTGTGCTAGAGCCAGATGACTGAAACAATTCAGAAACAAAAAGAGAAGTACAGGTAAAAAAATCCGTTTTGGGGGCATTAATCGGCTAGTTTTATCAAATATACACTTAAAAATAAAAAAAAGCTGTATTTTCTATAAAAATACAGCTTTCTTTTTTATCTCTGTCACATTCTTTTTTCTTACGAAAAAAAATGTTTTAAGCTTCTGATACAGTATCAGTTTCATTATTACCTTCCCATTGACCCACTACTGAAGTTGCCAAAGCATTACCTAAAACGTTTGTAGCACTTCTGAACATATCACAGAAATGATCTATTGGCAGGATTAAAGCAATACCTTCAACCGGAATATCAAACATACCACAGGTCGCCGCCACTACAACAAGGCTGGCTCTTGGTACACCGGCAATTCCTTTACTGGTCAGCATCAAAACCAATAACATAGCCATTTGAGTCCCTAAATCTAAATGCACGTTATAAAACTGTGCAATAAAAATACTGGCAAAAGTCATGTACATCATACTTCCGTCGAGATTAAACGAATAACCAAGAGGCAGCATAAAGGATACAATTCTGTCTTTTACACCAAAAGCTTCCAGTTCTTCTGTCAGCTTAGGAAAAACCGCTTCACTGCTTGTTGTTCCAAACGCAATAGCGAGAGGCCCGACAATACGTTTTAACAGGTCAATCATTCTTCCTCTCAGAAAAATAAAACCAACCACTATTAAAACAACCCACAGTGTACCTATCCCTAATAAAAAAGAACCAAAAAACTTAAAGTAAGTAATCAGAAGCTCTTCTGCATCACGAATGGCAAAAACAGCAGCAATGGCACCAAAAACTCCAATTGGAGCAAAGTTCATTACATAATTAACCATTTTAAGCACAATATGCGACACCTTATCAAGTGCATTTATAACTGGTTTAACCGTACTTCCTAAAGAAGCGGCGGCCAGACCAAAGAAAATAGAGAATATTACAATCTGCAAAATCTCATTGGTCGCCATTGCTTCAATAATACTTTTAGGAACAATATGTTCTACAAAATTCTCAAAAGATAAGTTTTGTGTTTTAGCTGTTACTTCTGAAGCCGAAGCCATATCAACATGGCTTAATTTTAACCCAACTCCCGGTTCCAGGATGTTTACATAAAACAACCCTATTAATAAAGAAATAAATGAAGCTGTAAAAAACCATCCCAGCGCTTTTCCTCCAATTCTTCCTACCGTTTTTATATCTCCTAATTTGGCAATTCCCACGATTAAAGTGGTAAAAACCAAAGGAGAAATAATCATCTGCACCAATCGGATAAAAATAGTAGCGAGCATTTTAATTTTAGTACTAAATGACTGCGCCGCTTCGGGTGAAATAGAGTTATGCAGTATAATTCCGAGAGCTGCTCCCAAAACCATTGCAATTAAAATCTGTCCTGTTAATCCTGTAATAAATGATTTTTTCTTCGTTTCTGTAACTAACATTACTTTACTTTTTAATTATTAAAATATAAGACCCTCACTGCCTTACTTTTTATTAATATGTTTTGTTGATCAGATAAAAATCAGCCAAAACAATCGCAGCCATTGCTTCCACAATAGGCACTGCACGAGGCACCACGCACGGATCATGACGTCCTTTTCCGGTCATAGGTGTAATATTTCCTTTATTATCCAGAGAATCCTGAGTCTGCATGATAGTCGCAACCGGTTTAAAAGCTACCCTGAAATAGATATCCATCCCGTTGCTGATTCCGCCCTGAATTCCTCCTGAACGGTTCGATTGAGTAGTTCCGTCCGGATTGTATAAATCATTGTGTTCACTTCCTTTCATTTCAGAACCTGAAAAACCGCTTCCGTATTCAAAACCTTTTACGGCGTTTATAGAAAGCATCGCTTTTCCTAATTCAGCGTGCAGTTTATCAAAAACCGGCTCACCTAAACCAACGGGAACATTTTGAATTACACAGGAAACCACACCTCCAACGGTATCGCCCTGCTTACGGATATCACGAATATATTCTTCCATAACTGCTGCCGACTTTTCATCCGGGCAGCGAACCGGATTACTTTCTATTTTAGAAAAATCCAGTTCCTGGTAAGGCGTATCCAGGTGAATTGGCCCAACCGAAGAAACATAAGCATGAATTTTAATTTCAGGAAGCATCTGTTTGGCAATTGCCCCTGCCACTACCCTGCTCGCGGTCTCACGTGCAGAACTTCTTCCGCCTCCGCGATAATCACGAAATCCGTATTTCTGATCGTATACATAATCAGCATGACTTGGTCTGTAATTATCTTTTATATGAGAGTAATCGTCTGATTTCTGATTGGTATTCGGAATAATAAAACCAATTGGCGTACCAGTAGTTTTACCTTCAAAAATTCCGGATAAAAACTGAACGCTGTCCGGTTCTTTTCTTTGTGTTACGATAGCTGACTGTCCTGGTTTTCTTCGGGACATTTCAACTTCAATCGCTTCGAAATCAAGTTCTATTCCTGATGGACAACCATCAATAATTCCGCCTAAAGCTTCACCATGAGATTCTCCAAATGTGGTAACTTTATATAGGGTGCCGTAGCTGTTTCCTGCCATTGTTATTTGTTTTGAGCAAATGTAAGTTTTATGAATTAAATTAAAAAATTAAAAATTGGTAATATTAATTAAAGATTAAACAGTTTAAAAATCACAATTTATTAAAATTGACTTCAAATTAGTAACCTTTTGATAAAATAAATCTGACCGGATATTATTTTATTTGCTGAACTTCAAAATACGAAAAATTGAAAAAACGAAATGTCGAACTGGTCATTATTTCTGATGTCCATTTGGGAACTTACGGAAGTCACGCTAAAGAGCTAAACAACTACCTGTCAACCATCAAACCTAAAACCTTAGTACTCAATGGTGATATTATTGATGCCTGGCAGTTTAGAAAATCCTATTTCCCAAAATCACATTTAAGGGTCATTCAGAGAATTATTGGTATGGCTTCAAAGGGTACCAAAGTATATTATATCACCGGAAACCACGATGAAATACTTCGAAAATTCAGCGATATGAATATGGGTAATTTTTCACTGGTGGATAAATTAGTATTAGAACTGGACGATAAAAAAGCCTGGATTTTTCACGGAGATGTTTTTGATGCGTCTGTACAGCATTCTAAATGGATTGCCAAGCTGGGCGGTTTAGGTTATGATTATCTCATTCTAATGAATCGTTTTGCCAACTGGTGTCTGGCAAAACTGGGCCGTGAACCGTATTCGTTTTCCAAAAGAATAAAAGCCAGCGTTAAAAAAGCTGTAAAATTCATCTCTGATTTTGAAACAACAGCAACTGATCTGGCCATTGAAAAAAATTACGATTATGTAATCTGCGGTCATATACACGAACCTAAAATCCTTACTAAGGAAAACAAACACGGTTCTACTTTATATCTTAATTCGGGGGACTGGGTCGAAAATTTAACAGCACTGGAATACCATAAAAAGCGCTGGAAGCTATATTCTTACACACACAGTAATTTTACCGAAGAAGAAAATCTTTTTGAAATGGAAGACATTCTTACCTCGCAAATGTTATCCAACATCATCCTAAAAAAATAACAAAATCCCAGTAAAATAAAGCCATCACACGCTTTTTAAAAAGCAGAACCTTTCGTCTGAATTTAAAAAAATGTGAATTATATAACAATTTCTAAAAATGTTATACGTTCTTCCTATACAAGGAAATTTAAATTTGACAAAAATTAATTAACCATTTTATGAAGAAGATAATAGTATCTGCCATTATGCTTTTTGGATTAGCATTTACGGCTCAATCACAAGAAATTTCAAAACACGCTTTAGGATTACGTTTGGGGGACAATAACGGATTTGGAGGAGAAGTATCTTACCAATTAGGATTAAACCAGAAAAACAGACTTGAATTTGATCTGGGATGGAGAAACAGCAGTGATGTTGACGCTATAAAAGGGGTCGCCCTTTACCAATGGGTATGGAACATTGACGGCGGCTTTAACTGGTATGCCGGTGTAGGGGGAGGACTTGCAGCCTGGGATCATGATTATTACAACAATAACTACAGATACAATGACAGCGGTACGTATGTTTTTGCGGCCGGGGATATTGGTATAGAATACCGTTTTAAAGAAGTGCCTATTACCCTGTCATTAGATGCAAGACCAGAAATTGGTTCCGGTTATTATGACGATGACAACTTTGGATTTGACGTTGGTTTAGGCGTTAAATTCCGATTCTAATTAAAAATAAAAAATAATTGTAAGAAGAAACCTGTCGTTTAAAAGCGACAGGTTTTTTTTATTTATTCCGGCAGAAATCTGCCTTATTTAATAATAATTTCTTTTTTAGAACGCACTTTTACAACAGTATAAGGATAACTGATTACCTGCATTACCATAGCATCCGGAGCAGGACTGTTTTCTTTTATGGTTATGATAATATTCTTATCTGTTTCTTCTACTTTCTCTACTCCTATTGAATAACCTCCGGTGTTTTTCTCACCCATATTAAGAATAACATAATTGGAATTGTTAATATCATCATGTTTCATTTTATCGGCCAAAAGCGGATCATTCTGAAGCATTTTGATTTCATTAGGTTCTGTAAGGATTTCAAAGAATTTTATATTTCCGCCTCCGCTGGACTGTTCTGTTAACACCTCATACAAAGCGGCGGATTCTGTAGTTTTCTTAGCACCGCAGGAAATTAAAATAAAAACTGCTAAAACCGGAATTACTTTTTTCATGTACTCAAATTTTCAGATTACTATTTCTATTCTTTATAATCGTCTATTGCTTTTTGATATAAAGCTTCATACTTAGGCAGAATGTTTTTAATATCAAATTTTCTGGCTACTTCCAGTGCATTGGCTTTAAACTCACTCAGTGTTTTATCATCTTTTAAGATTTTAACAGCATTGGCCGCCATTTCTTCGACATCGCCTACATTACTTAAATACCCCGAAACCCCGTCAAAATTAACTTCCGGCAGACCTCCTGAATTACTTGAAATAACCGGTACACCGCAGGCCATAGCTTCCAGCGCTGCCAGTCCGAAACTTTCTGTTTCTGAAGGAAGTAAAAACAAATCGGTCATACATAAAATCTTATCAATCTCATTGCTGTTTCCAAAGAAAATTACTTTGTCGTAAATTCCCAGTTCCATGCACAAAACCTCTGCTTTTTCTTTCTCAGGTCCGTCACCTACCATCATTAGTTTGGCAGGCATCTCTTTCTGGATATTATAAAAAATCTTGATGATATCCGGAATGCGTTTTACTTTTCTGAAGTTGCTGATATGGGTCACAATACGTTCCTCTTCTTTAGCCATTACATAACGATGGCACGGAGCATTTGGATCTTTTTTCACTTTGTCCAGTTCAATAAAATTAGGGATTACCTTTATCTTATTTTTAATTTTGAACAATTTCAGAGTATCATCTTTCAGACTTTGTGAAACTGATGTCACATAATCTGATTTATTTATACTGAACGTTACCGCCGGTTTATAAAACGGATGGTTTCCTACCAGTGTGATGTCAGTTCCGTGCAGAGTGGTAATCATTGGAAGGTTAATTCCTTCGTTTTTCAGCATCTGTTTTGCCATATAACCTGCATAAGCATGAGGAATGGCATAATGCACATGCAGCAGTTCAATTTTATACAATTTCACCATATCTACCAGCTTACTGGACAAAGCCAGTTCGTAAGGCTGATAATGAAAAAGAGGATATTCCGGAACGTTTACTTCGTGATAATGAACATTAGGATTCAAAAGTGCCAGTCTCACCGGCTGACTATACGTTATAAAGTGTATTTCGTGTCCTCGTCTGGCTAGCTCAAGGCCTAATTCTGTAGCTACTACACCACTACCGCCAAATGTTGGATAACAAACTATTGCTATTTTCATGGATTAAATTTAATTCTACGAAAATACTCAAAAATAGCGTTGAATTGACCTTTTGAATTGTTAGATTTTTGTAAATCCTTAGAGATCTCAGATAATTAGACAGTTAGATTCTATTCGCTTTTAATTTTAATCAGGAGCAGGAAAAGTCGTTACCTGGAGAACCTTCTCTCCCGCTGTTCGCTAAATTCCCGATTAACAAAAACTACGGCCGAAAAAGCCTTGTTTTTCTAAATCGGGAGATACCGCTTCCATCGGGGCTAGATAGAATCTTTTTGTTTTTACAATCACTTCTCCTCAAAAAATCAGGAAGGATGCAGACCTTTAAACATTTGGCCTGTAAAATAATCAAGTATAAAAAAAGCAATTAAAACCAAAAGAATAAGTGTAATGACTATTATTTTTAATGTTTTCATAATATAAAATTATATCCAAAACTAATCTCAGCGAACTTTGTCAAATTTAAAAACTTTGATAAAGTTAAAACCATTATTTTGTCATTCCTGATAAAACCTGAAACTTTAAACGAGATTTTATCCAAACTGGCGAAGCAAACAACAAAAAAAGGCATGAAACCTAAATTTCATGCCTTTGTCCTTATCCTATTTTTTATTAGAAAAACCTGCTGTGCCAGCTGTCTGCAGCCGGAACTTCCCAGGCTTCATTAAACTCTTCAATATTGGTAACGAGATTGTTAAAAACAACTGTATTTGCGGTTACCGCTTTATCCTTGACCATTTTCTTAAAATCGATCAAAGGTTTGTGTGCAATATGTTCGCCCAGTTTAAAAGTAACATTCATTTTATCAAGTAAATCAACGTTATACTTTTTCTCTAATCCCTGAATAAACTCAACTGAGCTGTCAATAGAACAACCAGTTGCAGCCTGCACTTCCTGATTTACAGCCAGAATAATAAAACGGTTATATTTCAACAGAAAAGAAGCTTCAAGACTGGTTCCATGTGCGGCCCATTCTTCTACAAAAGCTTTTAAATCGGTTTCTATTTCAGAAAACTCTTCCTCAGAAAATTTTCTGTTCGATTGGTAAATCCACACTTTTGATTCACCAGGTAAATTTTCAAAAGGTATATACATTTTAATTTTAAATTTTAGATTGTTGCTTTTAGATTCTTTAAAGTACTTCAGACTAACAACCTTAGTAATTTAGTACCTCAGAACCTTACTATCTTTTTTAAAGATCCTGTGCATTTGCAATTAACTCCGCAATGTCCATTACTTTTACGTCACCCTCTTTATGTGCATGCTTGATACCATCAGTTAACATAGTGTTGCAAAACGGACATCCGGCAGCAATAATATCAGGCTGTACTTCCAGTGCATCTTCTGTACGCAGTACATTTACTTCTTTATTTCCGGGCTCCGCATCTTTAAACATCTGAGCTCCTCCTGCCCCACAGCATAAACCGTTGGCTTTAGAACGTTTCATCTCAACTAATTCAACATCCAGTTTCTCAATTAAATCTCTGGGCGCTTCATAAACTTTGTTTGCTCTTCCTAAATAACATGGATCATGAAAAGTAATTTTCTTTCCTTTAAACTGTCCGCCCTCTACAGTCAGTCTTCCATCATTAATTAACGATTTTAAAAACTCTGTATGATGAATAACCTCGTAATTTCCTCCCAATTCAGGATATTCATTTTTTAGTGTATTAAAACAGTGTGGACAAGCCGTAACAATTTTCTTTGCCTCGTAAGCATTCAGGACTTCAATATTCATCATGGCCTGCATCTGAAACAAAAATTCGTTACCAGCTCTTTTAGCAGGATCTCCTGTACAGCTTTCTTCTGTACCTAAAACGGCAAAAGAAACATTTGTACGGTTTAAAATACGCACAAAAGCTTTTGTAATCTTTTTTGCTCTATCATCAAAACTTCCTGCACATCCTACCCAAAACAAAACTTCCGGTTGTTTTCCTTCTGCCAGCATTTCTGCCATTGTTGGTACTACTAAACTTTCTGACATCTCTCTCACTTTTGTTAAATAGGTTAATCGTTTATTTGGTTAATCACACTCTTTGTCACAACCTTACCAAAAACCTTAAATATTTTCAAATCTATTAAACGGTTACACAAATAACCGATTAAACTTTTTTAATTCTCGTTTTTCCAGTTTAAACGGTCCTGCTGGCTGTACTGCCACGGTGCCCCATTGTTTTCAATATTCGTCATCATGGCATTTAGCGGCATTGGTGCGGCACTCTGCTCCATTACTAAATAGCGGCGCATATCCATAATGATCGATAACGGACTGATATTTACCGGACATTCTTCTACACAGGCATTACAGGATGTACAGGCCCATAATTCTTCGGGAGTGATATAATCATTTAATAAAGACTTATTATCTGGTACAAAAACACCTTTGTTGGCATCTATATTTTTCCCTACTTCCTGTAAACGATCTCTTGTGTCCATCATAATTTTACGGGGAGACAATTTTTTTCCGGTCTGGTTGGCCGGACACGAAGAAGTACAGCGTCCGCATTCTGTACAGGTATAAGCATTTAAAAGCTGTACCCAGTTTAAATCCTGAACGTCGCTGGCTCCAAATTTTGATGGAACGGCATTCTCATCGGCCGGAGCAGCTGCAAACGGATCGGCATTAGGATCCATCATTAATTTCACTTCTTTGGTCACCGAAGCTAAATTATCAAACTGTCCTTCCGGTTTCAAATTGGCAAAATAAGTATTCGGGAAAGCCAAAAGTATATGCAGGTGTTTTGAAAAATACAGATAGTTCATAAACACTAAAATACCAACAATGTGCAGCCACCAGAAAGCTTCAAATAAAATCACCACCAATTCATTGGACATACCGTTAAAAAGAGGCGCTATAAACTGACTTACCGGAAAACTTCCTGCTCTATGAAAAACACCTCCCGGAACACTCTGCAAATGCAGATCGGCAGCATTCATCAACAAAAACAGGATCATCAGAACTGTTTCAAAATACAAAATGTAATTGGCATCACTTTTTGGGAAACCGTTCAGATCCGGATTGATAAAACGTTTTAATTTCACAACATTTCTTCTGATCCAGAATACCGTTACGGCAGCAATTACCAAAATAGCCAGTATTTCAAAAGAAGCAATTAAAACATCGTATACGACACCTAAATAAGGTGCAAAAATTCTGTGGGTACCAAACAAACCATCGATAATAATCTCAAGCAGTTCGATATTAATAATTATAAAACCTACATAAACTACAATATGCAGAACTCCGGCTATGGGTCTTCGTACCATTTTAGACTGTCCCAAAGCAATCAGCGCCATGTTTTTCCAGCGTTCTTTCGGATTGTCTTTACGATCAACGTCGACTCCTAACTTAATATTTCTGATGATCTTTTTTACACTCACCGCAAAAAAGCCAAAGCCTGCTATCAGAAGAACAGCAAACAAAATATTGTCTAAATAGCCCATTCTTTATTAAAGTTTATTATTTTTTATCAGTTGAATTTGTATCTTCAGCAGGTGCTACATAAGGTTTGTTTTTCTTTCCAAAAAGGGAAACATTTACATAACGGGTTGGGTATAAACGAACATCCTGCAATAACAATTCAAGCTCCTTTGATGTTTTTGCCAGGTTATTATACAACGCATCGTCGTTCAGCAATTTACCTGCGGTGCCTTTTCCTGAATTTAAATTAGCCATTAAACCGTCAACTTTAGCAAGCGCCTGATTAAGGTTACGAACCGTTTTTCCTAAATCGGCTTTGTTTAAAGAATCCGATATTTTATTGAAGTTACTTGACATTTTATTAAAATTCGTCACGACTCCGTTAATCTGGGATTTATTAGTATCTAAAATAGTATTGATACTTCCTGAAGCTTTATGAAACTGTTCCATGGTCTGGCTCAGCTCGGCTAAAGTTTTCTTTAAATCTGCCTGTCCTTTTTTGTCTAAAACATTGTTCAGTCCGCTCACCAGATTGTCAATATTGACAAGCATTGCATTGAGTTTTTGTTCAATTGGCTCAATTTTTCCCCCTAAAGATTCAGTTAATCCTAATTCAACTGCCGCATCCAGTTTCTGTCCGTCCTCTGACGGTTCTGAATCAGCAAGATTTGGAAGAATTTTGATTTGTTTTCCGCCTATTAAACTTGGTGAATATAAAGCCGCTTTACTGGTTTTAGAAATTGGAAAATCAGTTTTCAGCTGAAGTTCAACCAGAAGTTTTCCGGTATCTTTATTAATAGTAATTTTATTTACTTTTCCAATAGCCAGTCCGTTTAAAGTAACGGCAGCTGACGGTGATAAATCTTCTACATTATCGTATTCCACATACAAGGTATGATAATCGGTAAAAAGGTCTTTTCCTTTTAAAAAACTGTATCCCCAGATAAATAATAATATTGATGCGATGACTAAAATAGCCGTTTTAATTTCTCTTGTTACTTTCAAAATTCTAAGTGTTTGTTACAAAATTAATACAAATATCCGAACTTGTGACGATTATTTAACAGCGTCCTGGATACTAATCTTCTCTCCGTCTTTGGTAGCTACCAAAAAAGCAGCGCCATATCCTTTATCCTTAGCCTCTTCCAGATATTTTTTGGCGGTTTCGTAATTAGAGGTTTCCTGATAGAAATATTTGTAAATATTATTTTCGTATACCATCGTTACATTTTTTAAACCTTTAAAGTTTTTAGGCTCCAGCGGTGTGTTTTTGATACTGGCAATAAGCTGTACTTTAAAGAAAGTTCCTTTTGGAGCATTTTTTACGGTTTCTACGGTTTTAGTTTTAGCAGGAGTAGAAGTGTCTTTTACCGGTTTTGCTTCGGCCGCTTCGGGAGTCCCGGAACCAAAATATTCTCTTTTATAACTTAAGATGGCTTCAGCAATCGCTTTGGCAATATCGTCCTGACCTTCTTCTGAATTGAGTATATTTCCTTCGGCTGGGTTAGAAATAAAACCTGTTTCTACTAAAACTCTCGGCATATAAGCTTTGTGAAGTACCATAAACGGAGCCTGTTTCACACCTCCCTGTCTGATTTTTTTACCCAGTCTTTCAAAGTTATCTTCAATTTTACTGGCCAGCGAAATACTGTTATCCAGATACTCTTCCTGCATTAAGGTCATTCCAATCATAGATTCAGGAGAATTAGGATCGAAACCTTCGTATTTACGTTTATAATCTTTTTCAAGAGTAATTACCGAGTTCTCTTTTTTTGCAGCTTCCAAATTTGAGGCTACTTTACTTAAACCCATTACATACGTTTCCGTACCGTCTGCTGCTGTATTTTTATTAGCATTACAGTGTATTGAAACAAAAATATTCGAATTGGCTCTGTTGGCAATATTGGCTCTTTCGACCAAATCGATAAACACGTCGGTTTTACGGGTATAGATTACATTGATATTCGGATTAAGCTCTAAAATTTTCCCCACTTTCAAAACAATAGCTAATGCAATATTTTTTTCAATCCGTCCGCTGTAAACTGCACCAAAGTCGTGATCTCCGTGACCGGCATCAAGTGTTACTTTAAAAACATTTGACTGACTGTAGGCGCAAAATGAGACTATTGTTAGAAAAAAAGTAAAGATTACCTTCATTTTGTTGAAACCATTCATAAATTTAAAAGTTAATTTTAATAAAACGCAGCTGTTATAATTTTTACAATTGATTATTTTTGCCAAAAAATTATATGTAAGTTTGACATGTCAAAAAACAAGCCATAATTTTACAAAAATAGCATTTAAACCTTTGCAGACAAACTTATTTAATATCGTTTTAATATCATTTTTCCTAACTTTAGGATATGGTAATTTATATTCGCAGGAAACAAAACCTAAAAAAAAGCCCTTACCCGCTGCAAAACAAGAAGATAAACCCAAAATAATTCCAAATGACACTATAAAACTTGATACTGTCAGGCCCACAAAGACTTTTCTGGACGGAAAAGTAAAGTACAAAGCTAAAGATTATGCTAAAATCGATCAGAAGAAAAAACTGATTACTTTGTACAATGAAGCCGAATTGTATTATAAGGATGTCGAATTAAAATCGGGTATCATTGTTTTAGATTACCAAAATGACGAAGTATATGCCGGAAGGATAAAGGATTCTGCCGGAGTTTTGATACAATACCCTAACTTTAAACAGGGAACCAGTGAAGTACAGCCGGACTCTATCCGTTTTAATTTTAAAACAAAAAAAGCCTTAATATACAATTCAAGAACCAAACAGGGAGAACTTAATATTAAAGCCGCTGTTACTAAAAAAGAAAATGATTCTGTTTATTATCTGAAAGGAGCACGTATTACTACTGCTTCGGATATTGACAATCCGGAATATTACTTCCAGACCAACAAAATTAAGTTTGTACCGGGTAAAAAAATCGTAGCCGGTTTAACTCAAATGGTAATTGCAGATGTCCCTACACCATTGGCACTGCCTTATGGTTTTTTCCCTTTAAGTCAGGAAAAAAGTGTTTCAGGTATCATAATTCCTAGTTATAACGATTCCAATACCAGAGGTTTCTCATTACAAAACGGAGGGTATTACTTTGCTTTAAGCGATAATTATGATTTGACGGTGCTGGGTGACTACTATACCAACGGAAGTTATGCTATGCGTTTTGAATCCGCCTATGCCACCCGATACAAATACCGCGGAAATGTTAATATCCGCTTTGAAAACCTGATCAGCAGTGAGAGAGGATATCCTGATTATTCGAAACAGAATATTTACAACATCCAATGGTCACACTCTAAAGACACCAAGTCTAATCCAAATTCGACTTTCTCTGCTTCTGTGAATATGGGTAGTAGTAAATACTTCCAGCGTTCTATCAACCAGGCCAACGTTGGATCTAACCTGAACAATACTTTAAGTTCTTCTATTTCATACAATAAAACCTTTAACACTATACCGGGATCCCGTATTTCGTTATCAGCTACCCACCAGCAGAATACGCAGACCGAACAGATTATCATGACACTTCCAAACCTGCAGGGAAGTATTGACCGTGTTTATCCGTTTGTAGGTAAAGACGGGGTAAAAAAAGGTTTTATAAAAAACATCAACTTACAATACAACGTAACAGGTAAAAACAGTATCACCACTACCGATTCGCTTTTTTTTAAACCGCAGATGTTCAGAGATGCCCAGATAGGAATGCAGCACTCTATTCCTATTAGTACCAACTTCAAAATATTCAAATATTTTAGTGCAGGAGCTTCCACAAATTATCAGGAAACCTGGGTTACTAAAACTATTGAAAAAGGATTTGATGCCAGTCAGGGTGTGGTAGCAGACAAAACAATAAATGGTTTTGATTCTTACCGGACTTATAATCTGAGCACCAATTTAGGAACAACTATTTATGGTACGTTTAATTTTGGCGAAGACAAAAGAATTCAGGCTATACGTCACGTCATGAGACCAAGTATAACGTATTCCTATACACCAAGTTTTGAAAGATATTATGACTATTATACGGTAGATGCAGCCGGTAAAATCTCGACAGATCAGTATTCGAGATTTGCAGGAGGTATTTACGGAGCACCAGGACTAAGCAACTCCAACATTGTAGGTTTCTCTTTAAGCAACACTTTTGAAGCCAAAGTAAGGGACCGCGACAGCACAAAAACAGAACCTAAAAAAATCATGCTGTTAAACAATTTAAACTTTAATACGAGTTACAATTTTAGTGCAGACGGAAAACAGACTCTGGCATGGCAGCCTATTGTAGTAAGCGGCGGAACGCAGTTTTTTGACAATAAAATGAATATGAACTTTGGAGCTGTTTTAAACCCTTACGCTATCGATAATGCCGGTAACGTAATCAACAAGTACAACATTGACAACGGCGGAAGTTTATTCAGAATGACTAGTGCCAATATTACCATGAACTATTCGTTTTCGAACAAAGATTCCGGAAAAGAAAAAAACACTCAAAGCCAGCGAAACGGAGGTCGAAATGACGACTTATTTGGAACCAATACCGACTTAAACGACAGCCGGAACAGTCAGTTTGCTAATGAGCCGGACCGGGAAGAAGATGTTATATCTGAGTTTTTCAGTTCTAAAATACCATGGGATATGACAATGGCTTATTCCTTAACTTATTCTAATGCAGCCCGTGAAAATAAAATTACCGGAAACTCGATCATGATTTCTGCTAATATGGACATTACGCCAAAATGGAAAGGTGGAGTTTCTACCGGTTACGATTTTGTACAAAAAGGGGTTACTTTTACCCAGTTCCGTTTTGAAAGGGATTTATTGAGCTGGAGAATGGCTTTTAACTGGACACCTCTTGGAACAAACTCTAACTGGAATTTCTTTATTGGAATTAAATCCGGTATGTTAAGCGATATTAAGTGGAATAAACGAAGTACTTTAAACAGATAAATCGCTGCTTAAAACGCTTTATTTATTACAAAACAACCGTTGTTTAATCTACAGATCTCAACAAAGAAAACGACAGTTCCTTATTTTTCTAAAAAGTAAATACAACGAGATATGAAAAAAATAATCTTTACCGAAAAAGCCCCGGCTCCTATCGGCCCTTATAACCAGGCTGTTTTATCAGGCAATACTCTTTATGCTTCCGGGCAAATTGCCATTAATCCGGCAACCGGAGATTTGATAACTGACAATATTAACGATGAAACGCATCAGGTAATGCAGAATATTGCTGCAATTCTTGAAGCTGCCGATATGACTTTTGAAAATGTTGTTAAATCAACCATTTTCATTATGGACATGAATAATTTTGGTGCGATCAATACAGTTTACGGATCGTATTTTAATGAAAAAACCGCTCCAGCACGTGAAACGGTTCAGGTGGCATGTCTGCCTAAAAATGTAAATGTTGAAATTTCTATAATTGCTGTGCAATAGCATTTAATAATAATTGTGCCGTTGCTTCATTGGTTGCCAGCGGCACATTATGTACATCACAAACACGAATCAGCATATTGATATCTGCTTCATGAGGATGGCTTGACAAAGGGTCTTTAAAAAAGAACACCATATTGGTTATTCCTTCTGCTACCCTGCCAGCAATCTGCGCATCACCTCCTAAAGGTCCCGAAAGCATTCTCTGCGTTTTAAATCCCGCTGCTTCCGCTTTTCCTCCGGTAGTTCCTGTACCAATCAATCTGATTTTTTCATGGTGCAGTACCGCTTCATTTTTAATTAAAAAATCAATTAAATCTGCTTTTTTACCATCATGTGCAATAATGGCAATTTCCATAAACCCGGAACTATTGATTAGCGACATGGTAAGCAATTAAACCATCAATAGGTCTTCTTAATACATTTCCTAATTTAAGCTCGTATTTATCGAAAGTTTCCTGTAATTCATCTTTCAGATAAAAGGCAATAGAACCAACAAAATGTACCGGAACTTCCTTGCAGTTATCAAACTGTCTGATGTAGTTTTTTACAAAAGATTTCATTCCTTTGAAAATAATTTTTCGGCAGAATTCAGTGTCTTTATGTTTGATTAAAAACTTAGCATAAGTCGCTAAATAAGCATTCGGATTTGGCTCTTTATATAATTTGTTTTTAATAAAATCAGGATCAACATCGTACTCTTTTTCAAGTTCAACAGCCAGTTCCTTAGGCATTTTATTAAAATAGTATTTTCTGATTAGTTCTTTTCCAAAAACGTTTCCGCTGCAGTCATCCATTACGATATATCCTAATGACTGAACTTTTTGATGCAATACTTTACCATCAAAGTAACTGCAGTTTGACCCGGTTCCTAAGATCGATACGATTGCTTCTTCGCCTTTTGGAGTTGTAGCATAAACAGCCGCGTATGTATCTTCCTGAACATCTACAATAGCATTCGAAAAATACTCCTGAAATACCTGCTTTAAAAACTGCTGCATTCTTTCAGTTCCACATCCAGCTCCGTAGAAGAACAAATGTGTTGCATTTTTTTTATTTTGTAAAATATCAAAACGATCGTTTAGTCTTGAAATAATTTCCGGTCCGTCAAGGATTTCAGGATTTAATCCTAAGGTTTGTGTTGTGAACAATACTTTTCCATTATCATCAATTGCAATCCAATCGGCTTTAGTACTTCCACTGTCAACTATTAATTTCATTTCTTTTGTTTTTTGGATTAGTTTTTCTTCAATAAGTGTATTTTTTACATTAATTAAAGACGTAACAAAATAAGAAAATCCCGTTACTTGGTGATAACGGGATTTTGCAAAAATATGTATTATTATTTTAAACCTGCGATATGCACAGATAAATCGATCAATTTGCTTGAGTATCCGTACTCATTGTCATACCATGATACTAATTTGAAGAAAGTTGAATTTAAACCAATTCCTGCAGTAGCGTCAATGATAGAAGTTCTTTTATCAGAAATAAAGTCCTGAGAAACTACTGCATCTTCAGTATATCCTAAGATTCCTTTTAATTCGTTTTCAGAAGCTTTTTTCAATACAGCCATAATTTCCTCATAAGAAGTTTCTTTAGCCACTTTTACAGTTAAATCTACTGTAGAAACGTCAGCTGTAGGAACACGGAAAGCCATACCAGTTAATTTTCCATTCAATTCAGGAATAACTTTTCCAACCGCTTTAGCAGCACCTGTTGAAGAAGGAATGATGTTGATAGCAGCAGCACGTCCACCTCTCCAGTCTTTTCTGGAAGGTCCGTCAGCAGTCATTTGAGTTGAAGTAGTTGCGTGAACTGTAGTCATTAAACCTTCAACAATTCCGAAGTTATCATTGATTACTTTAGCTAAAGGAGCTAAACAGTTTGTAGTACAAGAAGCGTTAGAAACAACTAAATCAGAAGCTTTTGCAGTTTCGTGGTTTACTCCCATTACAAACATTGGAGCATCAGCAGAAGGAGCAGAAATGATTACTTTTTTAGCTCCGCCTTTTAAGTGCTCGCTTGCAGTTTCAACAGTTGTGAAGATACCAGTACATTCAGCTACTACATCTACATCAACTTCGTTCCATTTTAAGTCAGCAGGGTTTCTTTCTGCCGTGATACGGATATTTCTTCCGTTTACATATAATTTTCCTTCTTTAACTTCTACAGTTCCGTCGAAACGACCGTGAACTGAATCATATTTTAATAAGTAAGCCAAGTGATCTACATCTAATAAATCATTGATCGCTACAACCTCTACATTATCTCTGTTAAAAGACTCTCTAAAAACGATTCTTCCGATACGTCCAAATCCGTTTATTCCTAATTTTACTTTTGACATTTTACTAAATTTTGCTTTTGTTTTTATTACACTAATTCAAAGTCTAATTTCCTCACAATAAACTTCTTTTCTTTTTAAACTTTTGTCTTATATATTATGTCGACATAATGTCTGACACTCTTAATAATTCTCTGTCGATTTCAGATTTCCCTTTGATTGCCTGCTCAAGCGGAGTTAAAACTACTTTATCTTCTCTAACCCCAACCATATAGTTGGATTTTCCTTCTAATAAAGATTCTACTGCTTTTACACCTAAACGGCTTGCCAGTACACGGTCAAAACAAGATGGTGAACCACCACGCTGCATGTGTCCTAATACCGAAACACGCACATCATATTCAGGTAAATTAGCTTCAACATAATCTTTCAATTCGAATACGTTTTTACCAATTTTATCTCCTTCGGCAATTACTACTATACTGGATGATTTTCCTGAAGCTTTACTTTTTTGAAGAGAATCTAAAAGTCTGTCAAGACCCAAGTCTTCTTCAGGAATAAGAATTTCTTCTGCACCGGCACCAATTCCGGCATTAAGGGCAATGTGACCAGCATCTCTTCCCATAACCTCTACAAAGAACAAACGGTTATGCGAACTGGCAGTATCTCTGATTTTATCAATACAGTCAACAACAGTATTCAAAGCAGTGTCATAACCCAACGTATAGCTTGTACCGTAAATATCGTTATCAATTGTACCCGGAATTCCCATTACAGGAAAATTGTATTCTGAATTAAACACCAAACCTCCGGTAAAACTTCCGTCACCACCAATTACAACCAGCGCATCTACCCCGGCTTTTAAAAGGTTTTCGTGCGCCTTTTTTCTACCTTCCGGTGTTCTAAAGTCAACTGAACGGGCTGATTTCAGGATCGTTCCTCCTTTATTTACAATATTGTTTACACTACGGGGACCCATTTCTTTAAAATCTCCTTCGATCATTCCTTGATACCCTCTATAAATCCCTATGCATTCTATATTATGAAAAGCACATGTTCGAACAACAGATCGTATTGCAGCATTCATTCCAGGTGAATCTCCCCCAGAGGTCAGAACACCTACTTTTTTTATTGTTTTTGACATTATTTAAGTATTAAAGTTGTAAAATTAGCAAACATTCATCACTTTTCAGGTTGTATTTATTATTAATTAATAAAATCTGTTAAATTCAAACGTTTTCGTTAATAAGTTTTTTAATACCAAAAATTTCATTTACAATAATAAATACCCCATTTTTTAATTAATTCTTTAAAATTAACATTAGACAAATGAAGTGTTATAAAAATCTTAAATTCAAAACTTTGGCAAAAACAACCAAAACTATAAAATTAGCATAAAAAAACCCATTCGACACAGCGAATGGGTTTTTATAGTATTTTTTTAACAGCAGGCTAAAAATCGTTATCCGGAATCAGGCCTTCATTATTGTTCTGAGGTCTCGGTTTTTTCTCTTCTTCTTTCTCTGGTTTCTTTTTCTCCTTCTCCGCTTCTTTAGCACTTTTAAAATTCAGATAATCAGGGTTTAGATTAGAATCCTGATAATCGTCTGATTTTTTTATAGCTCTTTCAAGTTTATGACTTTTAAACAGTTTGTTTACCAATTCGCTGAACGTATCAAAATCAACCTCATACGAGATACCCACACCCTGCGTATATCCTATTCCCTGTCCTATGTAATTAATATCGTTTTCCTTATTAAACAAACGCAGGTTCATGGATCCGTCTTCATTTACACGATACAAAATTTCAATATCCCCTACAATAGCAGATTCGTTTACACCTCCAACCGGAACCCCTACTTTACCGTTGATTGAAATCCTTTCGTTAATTTGTGAAGAAATATTGGCTACAAACTGCCCGTCTGCTTCCTGCCCTAACCTCCTGTCGGCCGAGATAAAATTCAGGTTAATATCAATAAGATCATTATCCGATTTTATAATATTCCCCAGCAGACTGGCTGCAGTTTCGGCAAAGGTTCCCGATAAATCACTTTGATTAAATCCGTCCTGGCTCATAAAGGATCCTGTAGACAACAGATACAAAGCCTGAGTCTGACGAATATCTTTGTCGTCCAGTTTATATTGTATTTCCGATTTCAATACATTACTCACCGAAGGGAACTGAATATCAAAATTAGGCTCGGGACTTGTTAAATCTCCTCTTAAACCAATTACAACTTCTACCGGAACTTTTTTATTAAAAGAAGAGTTATCCAGTAATACAGCCGGGTTTGCCGAAGTCCTGTAAACGGCTTCTAAATTCAGCTGTGCTTTCATCGGGTTACCTTCCCAGATAATAGAACCTCCTTTTTTAACCGCAAACTTTTTATCAATCAATCCGCCGTACTTAAAGTTATAGGTTCCTTCGTAAGCCTGGAAATCCCCCCACATATTAAATTTACCCAGAGTATTAATTTTAAACAGTAACGAACCGTATCCTTTTCCTTTCATACCATGACCGGAATTTCTGTCGAGAATTACCTCTACCTCGGCATCTGGTGTAATATCAAAGTCAAACTCCAGTTCCAGACCATTATAGTTTCGGGTTCTTTCTACAATACCCTTAGAGAGGTTGTATTTTTCTTTTGGCGTCACAAAATGGATCCAGCTGCTTTCACCGGAGTTCTGGACATTACTGATTGGAATCTTAACTTCGGTTCCTTTTTCAGATTTAGCATCTACCTTAATAAACAAACTTTCGGTTGGTCCTTTAATACTAGCGGTCCCGTTTATAAAGGCGGTTCCAAAATAAGCCGCATCTTCACTGTCTTTTGTATCCAGCGCTACCAGTCGTTTTGAAGTAACGGTCAGATCCAGTTTCCAGTCGCCAAAATTATGATGCTCTATTGTTCCGTTCAGCAGTCCCTTGGTACCATATTTAGTATCGGTAAGCTGATTGTTTCTAAACAGAAATTTCTCATCGGTTAAATCAATCACCGTACGGTCGCTCAATTCGTAATCGGTATTCAGGTACGGAATGGTCATTCCGGCTTTTTCAACATACAAACGTCCGTTAATTTCCGGTTTTTTAACATTCCCGACTACCGCGGCATTCCCCGAAACCGATCCTCTGATATTAGACAAAACATCGCCTCCTACAGTTCCTAAAGTAGCCAGGTTAAAACCTTCAAGTTTTAAATTCAAATCCAGGAATGTTTCTTTGTTTTCTACAGCAAAAGTACCGTTTGCCCTGAACGATTCCGCAAATCCGTTTACAATTGAGGAATTTACCGTGAACTTCTTAAAACTCTGGTCACCCGAAATATCAAAATTCAGGGTACCTAAATCAATTTTATTCAAATTAAGATGATCTACCACAATATTGGCTGTAGGCTGGTAAACATCCCTGTTCTGCTTATAGTTGATACTCCCGTTTAAATTTCCATTAAAAACAAACTTCGAGTTGTAAGGTGTAATCTTATTGATGTCAACATCTTCAAAAGTTAGAACAACGTCTTTATAATCCTTACCTTTAATAATACCATTTAAATCAATCTTTTGATTCTCGTGCGACAATACAATATTATCAATGGTAAAGTTTTTAAAATACTGATCAAAAACAATTTGATTGTCTTTATTAGCATCTTCATTCAAATACCATAAATAATCTTTAAACTTCATTTCCGATTTTTTAATCCCAACGATATTGTTTTTCTTTTTATCGATGGTATGAAATAAATCCAGATTGAAATAATCCTGTCCTTTGTCTCCCCCTTTGAACTCAGAACGCACAAACAAAGTATCTTTTGAAGTGACATTGATTAAATTAAAATCGCGTATTTTATAATAAGGGGTTTTAATACTGTCCAGTTCAACAAAGGCATTATAAAGCGGGTTTTTATTATCGATGCTGATCCGGATATTGTCAAAAGTATTTTTAGCAGCATTAATCTGCTTAGACCTGAAACCAAATTTAAATTCCTGCAGATCCGAATCTATTTTTCCTCTCACCACGGTACTGGAATCGATTTTAATATCAGGATACAGCATTTCTACTACCTTATTATATACATGAAAATTAAAACGGAGAAACTGCCCCTTTTTTACTTTATAAGGTTTGTAGTTGGTATACAGGCTTCCCACCGAATTCATCACCAGTTTATCTAACTGGCCAAACTGGAATTTACCTACTATTTTCCCTTCTACTATATCCGAAGAATTAATAGTGATTGTTCGAAGTTTATCGGCATCAAAATTGGAACTTATAATCACTTCATCAAACACATAAGCCGCCTGCGGATTTTGATATTCAGCATCTTTGATAATAATATTCCCCTGAAGATTTTCGATAGAATTTCCGGTTACCTGAACAACGGCATCTCCTTTAAAACGAGAAATCGAATCATTGACAAATTTTAACTTTCGTAAATCTGAATTTTCAACATTGATATGGAAATCATAACGGCTTACCTTTTTACTTAAATCAACCAGTCCGTCAAATGTTAAGCCTAAATTAGGATCACTAACTGAAATCTGTCCTTTATAATATGGCAGCTTAAAATTACCATTAACCACAATATTACTGTAATTGTAATTATTGTAATACAGTTTCGAAATATCCCCTTTAATAATAGTATTCAGGTATTTTTCGGTAAAACCGACTCCGTCTACATCCAGATTGAGGGTCGTTCTGCCAATATCCTTTCGGCCCAGCAGGACTCCGACATTGAAATTGTCCAGAACAATATTACCGGAATAGGAAGCTTTATCGATAAAATCCATATTATTCATATGAAGATCTACTTTACCGTTTCCTAAATCGGTCGCTATTTTAAAATCAGTTTCCAAATCAGTAGTTGAGACTTTTGCCTTTCCTGTGATATTAAACTTGCCTATTCGTTTCATCTCTTTAGGAAGCTTTTTCCCTAAGATTCCGGGCAGTATAAAAACAAGATTATCATAACTGGCAATAACTTTATCGAATTTTCCGTCCATAGAAAACTTCTGCTCCTTTGTTCCCAGCAGGTTTCTGAAATTAATAGTCCCAAAAATTTTAGTACCATTCGCATCACTAAGTCTCAGATGATTCAGGTCCAGATTATTTAAAGGTCCTTTTAATTTTGTTTTGAGTTTAAAATGCTGGTTTTTACCCAGTCCGTCGTAAAAATAACGAATATCATTAGACGCTATCGAAGAAGAATCCAGCGCCACATCGAACTGAACTTTATCTGTAAAATCCAAGAAGTCTTTAATCTTATAGTTCAATATGGCTTTACCATAAATCCAGGATCTTTTGGTTTTTATGGCCAGGTTTTCAACTTTAATCTGTTTTTTGGTATAACTAAATTTTCCGGCAAAATTAGAAACATACAAACCTCTGTGATCTAAAAATGAAAATCTGTGAATGATGGTATTGACATCCGGCCCGTATAATTTAAAGTCGCTGATATAGGCATTTAATTTTTTAAAATCTAAAAATCGGGGTGTTCTTTTATTTTCGTCTACCACAGAAAAATTTCCACCGTCAATATAGGCATTACGGGCTGTTAAAAGAAAATGTTTATTCGATTTTGGCGTTTTCTCTCCCGTTTCAAACAAGCTGATAAACTTGTTCATATTGTTTTCGTCTTCGTTTTTGTAGGTTTTCAGATTAAAAATCAAACCTGTTAAACGTACATCACCAAAAATGAGGTCGCCGTCTATAAGCCTTTTTATACTCAGAATATCGGTAGTAATAATATCCGAGTAAATAAGTGTTTTTTTATGATGATCTAAAATGAGTACTTTTTTAAGTTTTACCCCGCCAAAAATATTAATGGCCGCTTTTTCAATGCTGATGTTCGTTTTAAAATCAGTGTTAAGCGTTTCGGTAATGTATCTTGCAATTTTAGTCTGTACGACAGGCAGAGACAATGTGACAGCCAGTACCAGCAAAAGTAAAATTAAGCCAATCAGGGTTCTGGATACTATTTTCTTAACTCTTTTGATAACTGCTATTATTATTGTTTTTCTATAAATTTAATTTGAACAGACAAAGGACGACTGTTTTGATAAAAATTCTTTAATTTTGGCATCTGCTTCAATCAAAGAAACTCAAAAATTTGATTTGTCAAATATAATCCAAAATCGTGCCTTTATATGCAAAATTCAGAGGTTTTTATTCTCGCCATCGAAAGTTCATGCGATGACACTGCCGCCGCAGTTTTACATAACGACAAAGTTCTCTCAAATGTTGTGGCCAATCAGTTAATTCACAATCAATATGGCGGTGTAGTTCCTGAACTGGCTTCAAGAGCACACCAGCAGAACATTGTCCCGGTTATTGATGCCGCACTTCGTAAAGCAAATGTACAAAAAGAACAGCTAAGTGCTATTGCTTTTACACAGGGTCCGGGTTTAATGGGATCACTTTTAGTGGGAAGTTCATTCGGAAAATCATTATCACTGGCATTAAACATTCCGTTAATTGCCGTGAACCATATGCATGCTCATATACTGGCTCATTTTATTGACGAAGAAGGTTACGACAAACCTGAATTTCCGTTTCTGGCACTTACTATCAGCGGCGGACACACACAGGTTGTAAAAGTGAACAGCTTTTTTGATATGGAAATCATTGGCGAAACTACAGACGATGCTGTTGGTGAAGCTTTTGACAAAAGTGCCAAAATTCTGGGCTTACCTTATCCCGGCGGACCTTTAATTGACAAACATGCCAAAGAAGGAAACCCGAAAGCCTTTACTTTTACCAAACCTAAAGTACCCGGATTAGACTTCAGCTTTTCAGGTTTAAAAACAGCCATTTTGTACTTTATCCAGAAAAACAAGCAGGAAAACCCTAATTTCATTGAGGAAAACCTAAACGACATCTGTGCTTCTATTCAGCATACCATTATTGAAATTTTAATGGACAAACTGAAACTGGCTGTTAAAGAAACCGGAATTAAACAAATTGCTATTGGCGGAGGGGTTTCGGCAAACTCCGGAATCAGAACGACTTTAAAAGAAAGTGAGGCCAAATATGGCTGGAAAACCTTTATTCCTAAATTTGAATATACGACCGATAATGCTGCCATGATTGGAATTGTGGGGTATCAAAAATATTTATCAAAGCGTTTTGAAACTTCTTCTGTAGTTTCAAAAGCGAGAATCGAATTTTAATTATGCAGTTATTTTATAATCCGGATATAGACGAAAACACTCAAAGTTTTTCTTTTGATAAGGAGGAAAGCCGACATATTGTAAAGGTTTTACGAAAGAAAGATTCCGATATTTTGTATGTAACCAACGGAGCCGGTTTACTATTTGAAACAGCCATCACACTGGCTTCTGATACTAAATGTATCGTAGATATCCGCTCGATACAAAAATCAGCCGAACCTGAATTTCGTCTGCATCTGGCCGTTGCGCCCACCAAAATGAACGATCGCTTTGAATGGTTCCTGGAAAAAGCAACCGAAATAGGTATTCAGGAAATCACCCCGATTATCTGTGACCATTCCGAAAGAAAAGTAATTAACCCGGAACGTTTTGAAAAGATTATTTTATCGGCCATGAAACAGTCTAACGAAACGTTTCTGCCCCGACTAAATCCGGCCGTAACATTTAAAGAATTCGTTAAGCAAAAACGCAGTGGTTTACATTTTATAGCCCATTGCGAAGAAACCGATAAAAAGTCTTTAAAAGAAAGTTTACAGCCAAATGAAAATGTAATTGTATTAATTGGTCCCGAAGGTGATTTTTCTGAGAAAGAAATTGCACTGGCTATTGAAAACAACTACAAACCGGTAACTTTAGGAAATACTCGTTTACGCACAGAAACTGCAGCAGTTGTAGCCTGCCATAGTGTGGTATTTTTTAATGAAACATCCAATTAATTACTGCTAAAGAGAGATGAAAAAACTTTTTATTTTATTCTTACTGATTTCCACGGCTTCTTTTTCGCAGGAAATTGCCTTACTCAAATACAGCGGCGGCGGTGACTGGTATGCCAATCCAACCTCATTGCCCAATTTAATCCGTTTTTGCAATTCGAATATAAATACCCGTATAAAAGCAAAACCGTCAACGGTAGAACCCGGTAACCCTGATTTACTTTCGTATCCTTTTGTACATATGACCGGACACGGAAATGTGGTATTCAGTGATTCTGATATCAGCAACCTGAGAAATTATTTAAACGGAGGCGGTTTTCTTCACATCGATGACAATTACGGAATGGATCAGTACATCCGAAAAGAAATCAAAAAAATATTTCCCAACAATAACCTGGTTGAAATTCCGGCCAGCCATCCCATTTTCCAAAAGCCTTTTCCTTTTCCAAACGGGCTTCCCAAAATTCACGAACATGACGGAACCCGCCCGCAGGCATTTGGCATTTTTGTCGACAATAAACTGGTATTATTGTACACTTATGAATGTGACCTTGGAGACGGCTGGGAAGATGCCGAAGTGCATAATGATCCGGCGAATGTGCGTGATAAGGCTCTAAAAATGGGAGCCAACATCATTCATTATATTTTTACCAACTAAAATTAAAAAAGTGCAGTTAACCCACGAAGAAAATCAATTTGAAAGGAAAACATTTCCGGTCACACTGGTTTGTGATCATATTTATTTTCAGCAGAATATTGGTTCCCTTTTCAGGATTTCCGAAGCTTTTGGTGTCGAAAACATCATTTTTTTAGGCAAAAATATTCCGCTGACACCCAGAAAAATTAATAAAACTTCCCGCAGCACCCATCTTCATGTACCGTATCAGATCATTGAAGAAACTTCAGAATTAATACAATATCTTCAGGACAGCCACTATGAAATCATTTCTTTGGAAATAACAACCAACAGCAAACCCTTAAAAGAAGCGGCTGTTGCCGAAAATAAAAAAACGGCTCTTATCATAGGAAGCGAAATTAATGGTATTTCAGAAGAATTATTAAAAATCTCCCATCAGACCGTACACATTACTATGTTTGGAAAAAATTCGAGTATGAATGTAGTTCAGGCAGCCAGTATAGCACTTTACGAAATTATTTCACAGTACACCAAAGTTTAAAAAGAAACTATCTTTAAATAGTCCGACGACTAAAAAAAGTAAAATACTACTTTTTCAAATCATTCCTTTATCCAAAGATTAGAATTAAATCTAAATCATAGTTTTTTTATTCTTAAAACATTCATAATTAAGAATTTACTTCACAAAAAAAACTTTAACATTTTTGTAAGAACTAGACTATATAAGGGTTTGTTAAAATTCTCACAAATAAATTAATATAAACATTTGGCTACAAAAAGTTTTTGTTATAAAATTGCGTTCTGGTTAACCAAAACTAATATTTTATAACAAAAACCCCCAAGAATTATGAAAAAAGTTATTATTACTACAGTTTTCTCAGCATTTATGCTGTTTTCATGTCAAAACGATCAGGCAGAAGCTACAGGCGCAGAAGCCAGTGCTCCAACCCTTCGCAGCTGTGCGACACAGGATGTTTTAGAGGCGCAGTTAAAAGCCGATCCTACCTTAGCCATCAGAATGAACGAGATTGAAGCTTTTACAGCCAAAAAACTTCTGACCAATCGTTTGGTTAATGGTAAAATTGAAATTCCGGTAGTTGTAAATGTATTGTACAGAACAACTGCTGAAAATATTTCGAATGCGCAGATTCAGTCTCAGATTGATGTTTTAAACAAAGATTTCAATGCATTAAACTCTGATTACAATAGTGTACCGGCATTATTTTCAGGTGTAAAAGCGAATGTTGGAATTACTTTTGTTTTGGATCAGGTTATCAGAAAATCTACAACTAAAACATCATGGGGAACTAATGATGCCATGAAAAAAACGGCTCAGGGCGGAATCGCACCTACTTCTCCGACAACAAAGCTTAATATGTGGTCCTGCACTATTGGAGGCGGAATTTTAGGGTACGCTCAATTTCCTGGTGGAGCTTCTTCTACAGACGGAGTTGTAATTGATCCTAAATACTTCGGGTTATCAGGTTCAGCTAATGCTCCTTACAATTTAGGAAGAACGGCTACTCACGAAGTAGGGCACTGGATGAACTTACGTCACATTTGGGGAGATGCTACCTGCGGAAGCGACTTAGTGTCTGATACTCCAACGCATAATGCACCAAACTACGGAGTTCCTTCTTATCCTCATTACAGTACTTGTTCCGGAACACCTGTAGAGATGACTATGAACTACATGGATTATGTAAATGATAATGCGATGTACATGTTCTCACAAGGACAAAAAAGCAGAATTGCCGCTATTTTTACAAGTGGAGGTGCCAGATATTCTTTTGCACAATAATTGCTGAAGAAATAACTTTTAAAAGCGGGATCTGTTCATCCCGCTTTTTTTTGCTTCCTGTAGAATTTCAAAAGCTTTTTCCTATATTTATGATCTAAAATTTAAATATGGTAACTTCTAAAACTATTTCTAACGGAATACTCAGGGCACTGGCAACAATACTTATAATTGGTATGGTATTGTACTTTTTATACGAAATACAAACGGTCATTGTATATTTATGTATTTCTTTAATCCTATGCCTGATCGCCAATCCTTTAGTCCAGTTTTTAAAACAAAAATTAAAATTTGGAAATTCATTTGCTGCTACCACTACCATCATTCTTTTGATACTGCTGCTTATTGGTTTTATTTTCTTATTTGTACCATTAATCATCTCACAGGCCAATAATTTATCTTTGTTAGACACCAATCAGCTGCAGGCACAGTTTATGGAAACGGAACAAAGTATCGAAACTTACTTTAACATTCAGCACGTTGATCTTAATAAAATGCTGAGAGATTCAAAAGTAACATCGGTTTTGGATTTCAGTTATTTTACCGGATTTATAAACTCTATACTGAATTTTATGGCCGATATGGGAATGGGACTGGTATCGGTATTTTTTATTACTTTCTTTTTTATAAAAGATCAGGATATTTTTAAAGATCAGGCCAGAAGAATACTTCCGGACACTAATGAAGATAAAATCTTAAATTCGATTACTAAAATCAATCATCTGTTAACCCGCTATTTTATTGGGCTTTTACTGCAATTAACTGTTGTATTCATATTGTATTTAATTGTACTGGTGATTTTTGGAAATAAAAATGCTTTTGTCATTGCTTTTTTATGCGCAGTACTCAATATTATTCCGTACTTAGGTCCAATTATAGGAACTATTCTGGCAGCATTGTTAACCATGATCAGTTTAATTGGTCAGGATTTCAGGTCAGAAATTCTGCCTACAACTATCTATGTGGTAATAGGGTTCCTGCTGGTTCAGGCTATTGATAACAACATCAGTCAGCCGATAATTTCATCAAAAAGTGTAAATTCGCATCCGCTGGAAATATTCCTGATTACTTTGATCAGCGGGATTACTTTTGGAATTGTAGGTATGATAATCGCTGTTCCTTTGTTTACGATGATCAAAGTTATTTTAAAAGAGTTTTTTCCAAATAACAAAATTATCTCTGTTTTAACTGAAAGAATCTAGCTTTGAACCTTTCCCTTTTACATCCCGATATTCAGGAATTTATAACGCTGAATAGTGGTGAATCTGTCAGCAGACTGGCGCTTCAGAAGAATCCTTTTCCTGATGTGGACTGGATATTGGTATTAAATCAAATTGAAGCTAAGAGCAAGGCCAAAGAAAAACTGCCTTTGTGGTTTACGACAGCAAACATTATTTATCCCGGTAAAATATCTGTCGAACAAACTTCTTCTGAAAAAACAGCCGCTTATAAAGCTTCTTTAATTTCAGGTGAAACTTTAATTGATTTAACCGGCGGTTTTGGGGTCGATGATTATTATTTTTCCAAAAGATTTAAAACGATTGCCCACTGCGAAATCAACGAAGACTTATCTTCTGTCGTACAGCACAATTACGAACAGTTAGGTGTCCAGAACTGTAGTTTTTATGCTGACGATTCTGCTCATGTTTTAACCCGTCTCAATCAAAAATGGGACTGGATTTATATTGATCCTTCCCGACGAAATGATGCCAAAGGCAAAGTTTTTATGCTGAAAGACTGTCTGCCCAATGTACCTGAATCCCTGGATTTTTATTTTGAGTATACCGATTCTGTCTTAATAAAAACAGCCCCGTTACTAGATATTTCCGCCGGATTATCGGAATTAAAGTTTGTAAAAAACATTCATATTATTGCGCTTGAAAATGAGGTTAAGGAACTTCTTTTTGAAATTCACAACCAGTACAGAGGAGAAATAACGATAAAAACAGCCAATATCTTAAAAGATAAAACTGAAACTTTTGAATTTGTTTCAGGAAACGAAAACGAAACACTTTTTTATGAACTTCCTCAAAAGTACCTTTACGAGCCCAATCCGGCTATTATGAAATCGGGAGGTTTTGACGAAATAAGCTCGTTTTTCAAAATAGGCAAACTGCACAAACACTCTCATTTGTATACATCTGATACTCTGATTGCCTTTCCGGGAAGACGTTTTGAGATCGAAAACGTCATTTCGTATCAAAAAAATGAAATGAAAACAGTGCTTTTAAACCAGCAGGCGAACGTTACAACCCGCAATTTTCCTGAAAGTGTAGAGAACATCAGAAAGAAATGGAAAATAAAAAACGGAGGAAATATCTATAGTTTTTTTACAACAGATAAAAATGATAACAAAATAGTTTTAATTTGCAGAAAAATAAACTAAAAATGAAACAACTAATTACCTTAGCTCTTTTTTTATCAGCCTTTACTTTATTTGCTCAAAAACCTTGTGAATACAGTGCCAATGTAACCGATTCAATTGGAACGTATAAAGTAACCAATGAATATTTGATCAGTGAGAAAAACTTCGGGGGAACCTCCAGTTATGTTTTCTTTTCACTTGCGCAGACAGACGGTTTACCTACTTTAAATTTACAGCTTATCCAAAAAAGTAAAAGTTTTCTAAAAGCGAATTGCTTTGATAAAAATTCTAAAGTTTTCCTTCAGTTAGAAAACGGAAAAATTGTAACGCTGATCCATATCAATCAGGAAAACTGCGGCACTCTGATTCGTGACGACAAAGGTTTTGATAACCGTGTAACCACCGGAATTTTTATGTTTATGAAAGACAATTTTGAAGAATTAAAAAATTCTCCTGTTTCTATTATGCGAATCAAATACCTGACAGATATAGAAGATTATGTTGTTAAAAGGGAATTAGTTTCTGAAATGAATGGTAAAACCTACCAGCCTAATACCTATTTTGTTCAGAACATAAGATGTGTTGAGTAATTACTCACAATGCCATTTCTGATTTGAAACAGCATCTTTTAGTCCGGTTTTTAAATTATAATGCCACCATTCTGAATCAAATGAATTGAAACCGTTTCGGATCATTATCCTTTTTAAAAACTTACGATTATTGAGTACCTCATCAGAAAGCTGAGTATAATTATGTCCGGCTTCCGGTCCGAAAAAATCAAAAGAAGTTCCCATATTCACTTCTTTACCCTTTTCATCCACTAACGAAATATCAACGGCTCCTCCCCTGTTATGGATGGAGCCTTTTTTTGGGTCCGCCACATACTTAGGATTAGATACTATTTCCCACATCCTTTTTTGGATCGACAAAGGTCTGTAACAATCATACAGTTTTATTTTGTATCCTTTCTTCATAAAATCCTTATTGGCTTCTATAAGTGCTTTTACTGTTTTTAAGCGAAGAAAACATTCAGCACAATCATACACTTTAGCTTTCAGGAAATTATCCGCTGTAGCATATTTCATATCGTAGACAAAATCTTTGCTGTAGTCTTTTAAGTTTACAAAAGTGGTATCTTCTATTTTGTGTTCTACGGGTTCTGCATAAGCCTCGTGCTGAGCTTTCATGGAAACCATTGTGAAAAGAAATATAAAAAAAGCGGAGGATTTAATAAAATGTAACATGAAGTTATAATTTGAGTCTTTCTTAAAGTAAATATATAAATTTATAATTACATTCGTTTCACTTAAAGACTTACGGATTATGAATAACAGGACTTTATTTTTATTTCTGGGTTTATTTTTAAATGTATTTCTACTTTCTGCGCAGCAGACCCAAGCTGCAAAAATGGCTGATAAAGAACATGATTATGTTATTCAGGACAGTATTTCTATTTCTACCCGCGATGGTGCCGTATTATCAGCTATGACTGCCCGCAAAAAAAACGATAACAATCCCAAACCTGTTATTCTGCAATATACTATTTATGTCAGGGACAAAGGAAGAGATCTCAAAACAATTAAAGAATCTGCTGATAAGGGCTATATAGGCATTGTGGTTTATGCAAGAGGAAAGCGTTTTAGCCCCAATGAAATTAATCCCTATGAAAATGAAGCCAATGACGTTTACGATGCCATCGACTGGATCAGTAAACAAAAATGGTGCAATGGCAGCGTCGGTATGTATGGCGGAAGTTACAATGGATTTACCCAGTGGGCAGCCTGTAAAAAGATGCATCCGGCACTTAAAACCATTGTTCCTTATGCAGCTAACAGGCCCGGAATGGGACTCCCTATGGAAAACAATGTTTTTATTAATCCCAATTACGAATGGGCATTTTATGTAGGCAACAATAAATATCTTGATACGACAGCCGGAAATAACCGGCAGCGTTTTAGAGGAATGCAGTTTAAATGGTGGGAAACGGGAGCGGCTTATAAAAAACTGGACAGCATTGATGGAGAGCCTAACCGCTGGTTTCAAAAATGGATCAGTCATCCTTCTTTTGATGAGTACTGGCAGAAAATGGCACCTTATAAAACCGACTTTTCACAAATCAATATCCCTGTTCTGGCATTTGACGGCTATTATAACGATTCGCAAAACTCCAGTTTGTATTATTTAAAGGAACTTCATAAATACAGTCCTAAAACACCTTTTTATCTTATAATTGGGCCTTACGGGCATTTTGGTACCCAGATTGGCGGTGAAACTGTAATAAATGATTACAAAGTCGATTCGACTGCCTTAATTGATATCAAAAAGATTACGTATGAGTGGTTTGATTATATCTTAAAAAACGGCGTTAAACCGGATATTTTAAAAGACCGGATCAATTATGAAGTGATGGGAGCCAATGTATGGAAAAGCGCTCCTTCGTTTGAAAAAATGCACAATAAATTCCTGACTTTTTATTTAACCACTCTGAAAACAGGAGATTTCTATCGGGCAGATTATAAAGAACCAAAGAAAACCGAATTCTTATCGCAGGAAGTCGATTTTGCCGACCGGGAAACGAGCAATAACAATTATTACCCAAGTCCCATTATACGAAAAGAGGTCAGCATAAATGACGGTTATTTTTTTATCAGTGAACCATTGGAAACTCCTTTGATTGTAAACGGTTCGTTTTTAGGAACTGTCAGATGCAGTATTAGCAAAAAAGATATGGACCTGGGCGTAACTCTGTATGAAGTAACACCAAATGGTGACTATTTTCATTTGTCGTACTTTATAGGCCGTGCGAGTTATGCGGCAGACATTGAAAAAAGACAACTTTTAAAACCAGATACGATCGAAACCATAACTTTTAGCAATACTCATTTGGTAAGTAAACAATTAAGTAAAGGAAGCCGTTTATTAATCGCACTGAATGTCAATAAAAACCCTTTTTCACAATTAAACTACGGAACCGGAAAAGACGTAAGCGATGAAACCATTCAGGATGCCAAAGAACCTTTACTGATTAAATGGTACAATGACAGTTTTATACAGGTCCCGGTTTTGGAATAACGTCTGTTTGAAGAAGATTTTAGACTTAAATCTCTCCTGTCATCAAAATATTCCCTTTCCTGCCATTTCTAATAATTCTGGCACCATTAAATGTATAACAGATTTCTTTTATAATCTGTTAAGTATTGTATTACTATAATTAAGCTGTTTTGTCCACTGCCATAAAGTAAAAGCTTTAAAATATCATTGTTAATCTGTTTTTTTATCCAATATTTAAAACGGTACTCCCCTTTCCGGCTGTTGTAATGTCGGGAACATTTTTATTACCCAAAACTATACTATCAGGTTATTTAGTAAAAACATCCGGTATGTTTTCTAAAAGATTTAACCAGGTCTGTTTGCCGCTTCAATATTTTATTTCACATTATATTAGTGAGAAATAATTTGTTAATTATTTGCAAAAATAAAAAACATTTTGTAAGATTACAGCTTAATTAACTTTCCAATACACCGGCAATACTCATCTCAAAAGTAATAATCATAAGGTGTAGCAAATACTTTTACAGGTAATCCAATTTAAATTATCGGTTTTATACTTCTACGTTAATGAGAGAACAAAATATTAGTTCTTTCAAAATAACAATTATCATAACCATAAACGCAATAGAATTAATAATGAAAAAAAGTAAAATTCATTTCGCCATTATTTTGTACGTATTACTAATGCAATCTGCATTTAGTCAGTCTTCGATAATCCCGGATATTAAAAGTCCCAATGCGGCATCCATGGAAAGATTTGGCGAAATCCCGGTCAGTTTATTTACCGGAACACCCGATATATCTATACCGATACATACCCTGACTTCCGGTTCAATAAGTGTTCCTGTTATACTGAGTTATCATGCAGGTTCAGTAAAACCTAATCAGCATCCGGGCTGGGTTGGACTTGGATGGAATCTGAGCAGTTTTGGGACCATTCACAGGCAGGTAAAAGGTCTGATAGATGAATTAGGAGGCGAAACTCCCTTGTACACCGTAGTTCCCTATTATCCAAATCCGGCAAGTGCTTCCAATACTTCCGGGGCGCAAATCATAGAATCAGCAGCCAATTGGTATACTCCGGCTAATTTATACAGTTATTTTAGTGTTAACAATACCAATATTTATTCGCCCGATGTCCAGGCTGATGAATTTAGTTTTAACGTTTACGGACACAGTGGCAAATTTTATTATGCAGGGCCAGCAAAAGGATGGGTCGTTATATCGGAGGAAAATATCAAAGTTGAACTTGACGGATTTTTAAGTCCCTTACAGATACTGGATTTAATAAACGAATACAATCCCGTATTCAATCTCGGAAGCAATCAGGTGAATAATCAGGCCAGAATGTTTAAAGGTTTTACTTTAACAATGGAAAATGGCACTAAATACATATTTGGAGGAACCAATGCCGTAGAATTTTCTTCGCCTTACGGAGCTGAATCTTTCCCGGGCGTCAGAGCTGATACATGGCTTTTAAAAAAGATTGTTGACAGTAATGGTAAAGAAATTAATTTACAATATAACAGAGACTATATAAACTGTAACCTTTATTATACCGTAAGCAGCAGTAATTATACCTGCAAAGATATTTCAGGCGGTCCTGCCGGAACAGGCAGCGAAGGTAATGCTTCCGGCAGTGTTAACACCAATGATTTAATGGGAAGTTATATATTTCCAATGTATTTGACTTCTATTACCTCCGATACCGAAACCCTTACATTCAGCAGTTCTGTAGCGACCACTTTACGATATACAGATCTGCAGTTAAATAAATGGAGTACTGCGGCTCCAAATTTGAGTCTTATAGATAAAAACACGAATCTTTTACAATGGAAAAAACTCGATCAGATAACTGTTAGCAGTAATTTTAATACTAGTTCCGGTTTTCATTTTAAATATTTCTATTTAAGTTACAATCAAAGCACATCCGAAAGATTTTCTTTAAACGGTTTAACACAGACCAGTAATGGCCCGGAAATTAAAAATTACGGCTTTTTCTATGATAATATTGCGTCAATGCCTCCTTACAGCGGTAACAAAACAGATCACTGGGGATTTGGAAATAATATAGATTTTAACAGTAATCCTGCTTTGACAACTTTTGACAAAAGAGTAACCAATCCGTTGTATGCGACAAAAGGGCTGCTGATCAAAATGAAATACCCAACAGGCGGATATTCAACTTTTACCTGGGAAGCACATCAGCATTCGAGAGTTGTGCCGCCTTCCCGAATTGGTTTAACCTCTTACACGGGTTATGCCGGAGGAAGCCGGATAGCCAGCATCAAAAATTACACAGACACAGATCAGCTGGCAAACGAGAAAAAATACTATTATTTAAATGGTTATACCTCAACAGCTACTCTTTCAACACTAACTTCAAGCGGGGTTTTAAACGGAAAACCTCAATATAGTTTTAGTGCGACAGACCGGTTAAGTGCTAATGGCAGCCTTAAAATTACCTATACTATAAACCAGCTTAATTCTGTTTCAAATTATAATTTTAACGGAAACGGATCCCATATAGGATATGATGAAGTTGCCGAAGTAAACTCAGACGGTTCGTATACCAAATACTATTTTACGAATTATGGCACTGATAAAAACGGAATTAATCATGATGACCAGGCACCAACAGGAAAATTAGGCTGGATTCAGGGTGATGATGCCTATATGCCTTTCTCTTCATTAGAATTAGAAAGAGGGAAAACAACAGGAACTTACTATTATAAATCTAACAATACCCTGCTTAAAAAAAATGTAATTACCTACAGAAATGACGCTGCAAGGTTTAATGATTTCGGAAAACAAATCATCAGGAATTTCTCCATAGGTTCCTGTACCAATACAGATGCCCTGATGTTTGCAGCCGCAGTTAAAAATTTCAGATACAATTATTATCCTGTTCAGAACACTACTACCACCTATGACAGCAATGGAAGTAATCCGGTAGTAGTTACCAAAACTTTCACTTACAACTCTAAAAATCAGCTGGCAAGCGAAACAAGTACTACTTCCGGCAGTACCCCTTTAAAAAGTAATTTTTACTACCCTCAGGATTCGCAGGCAGCCACCCTGCCTTATGCGGCTGATTTGGTTTCAGCCAACAGAATAGATACTCCCCTAAAGATCGAAAACTATAAAGGAACTGATAAAATAGCCGAAAAAGTTACGGTTTACGATAAAAACCCAACAACACTTCAGCTCTTACCTAAAAATGAATACAGTGCTAAATTTCCTAATACGCTAACCAGCATTTCGGTTCCCCCGGTTGGTGCATTAGAAAATAAAATTACTTACAATCAATACGATGCCAAAGGCAATATTTTACAATATACGCCTCAAAACGGTATTCCGGTAAGTATTATTTGGGGTTACAACCAAACCCTGCCCGTTGCTAAGATCGAAAACGCAGTATATTCCAGTATTACTCCTTCTCTGATTACAGCAATACAAACGGCATCAAACGCTAATATAGAAGCAAACTTACTCACGCAGTTAACCTCTTTAAGAAATGCACTTCCTAACGCTATGGTTACCACCTATACTTATGCACCGCTAAAAGGAATCAGCACTATTACGGATCCCAGAGGTTATAAAACTACCTATTTGTATGATGCCTTTGGCAGCTTACAGACTGTAAAGGATAATGGGGGAAATATCATATCCGAAAGCGAATATCATTTTAAAAAATAATTTAGAACATCATGAAAAATATAATCGTATGGGTGCTGATGCTGTTTCCGGTTTTGCTTTTGAGTCAGACGCAAACAGAGAATTACATCAAAACCACCATCTACAAAATAGGATCAACTACCAGTATTTCAACACCTACCGTACTGCAGGCCAATCAAAATATTACGTATTTTGATGGTTTGGGGCGTCCCGTTCAGCAGGTAGCCCACCAACAGTCCGGAACAACAGGGAAAGATATCGTTACCCCTATTGAATATGATGCTTTGGGGCGTCAGGCAAAAGAGTATTTACCTTATGTACCCGCTGCAGCCGCTTCGCTCCATTATAAAACAAATGCACTCACAGAAACGGGTACATTTTATAATACTACAGCCTATGAAAACACCCTAAATCCTTTTTCTCAAAAAGAATATGAAGCTTCACCACTTAACAGAATCTTAAAACTGGCGGCACCCGGAAACGATTGGAAACTGGGCGGCGGTCACGAAATAAAACTGGATTATATGACCAGCGTTGCTGCAGATCTGGTAAAAAAATACGTAGTAACTACTACACTGAATGCCAATGGCGTTTATATGCCAGCCCTTACCCTTTCTACAAATTATGCTGTTGGTGAATTGTACAAAACCATCACTAAAGACGAGAACTGGACATCTGGAAATAACAATACCACGGTAGAATTTAAAAATAAAGAAGGTCAGGTTATACTTAAAAGAACCTATAACCAAAACCTGCCGCATGATACCTATTATATTTACGATAATTACGGTAATCTAACCTATGTATTGTCTCCAAAGGCCGAAGGCGGAATTACAGAATCTGTATTAAACGATTTATGTTACCAGTACCGTTACGATTTTCGCAACCGTCTTATTGAAAAAAAACTGCCCGGTAAAGATTGGGAGTATATTGTATATGACAAACTCGACAGGCCGATTCTGACTCAGGATGCCAATTTAAGGGCTAATAATAAATGGCTGTTTACCAAATACGATGCTTTTAACAGACCCGTTTATACAGGTGAGTATACCAATACCGTTCAGACCACAAGAGCTGATGTACAGTCTTTGGCCAACAGCAGTACCAGCTTGTATGAAAGCAGACAGACGACCGTTTTAACCATTAACAGTTCCGCTGTAAATTATTCTAACAATGCTTTCCCAAATACAGGAATTGATTTGTTTACGATTCATTATTATGATACTTACAGTAACATTGATTTGGCCGGAGCAGCAAGTACAGCATCTTACGGTATAACCCCTATAACCAACGCAAAAGGATTGAGCACCTGCACCAAAGTTCGTGTTCTGAATAATTTAAGCTGGATTACAACTGTTATTTATTATGATACTAAAGCAAGACCGATTTACAATTATTCGAAGAATGCCTATCTGGAGGTCATAAATACATCAAAAACCAAATTTGATTTTACAGGCAAGGTGATGGAAACAACCAACACCCATCAACAGGCTTTTGCAGCCCCTGTTACCATTATAGACACTTTTACTTATGATAATGCAGGCAGGCTCCTGACACAAAAGCAAAAGATAAACAATCAGGCGCAGGAATTTATTACAGACAATACTTATGATAGTCTGGGACAATTGATAAGCAAAGGCGTTGGAGGAAAAACAACTAAACCGCGTTTGCAGACTGTAAACTTTGGCTACACTATTCGCGGCTGGCTTAAGAACATTAATGATGTTACTAGTATAGGTACTGATCTATTTGCTTTTCAGATCAATTACAACACTCCTACAACAGGGACGAAATTATACAATGGAAACATCAGCCAGACTTTCTGGAAAACAGCGAATACCAGCAGCACTTTAAGAAATTATACCTATACTTACGATGCTTTAAACCGGCTTACCAAAGCTGTTGATAACGCCAACCGCTATAATGAAAGTTTAACTTATGATAAAAACGGTAACATTCTGACACTGCTCAGACTAGGCAATACGGATGAAAACGCAACTCAGTTTGGACAAATGGACAATTTAGTTTATACGTACGATTCCGGTAATAAACTTATGAACGTAACAGACAGCTCAGGCTCTTCAGAAGGATTTAACAGTACCAGTAATTATACCTACGACAGCAATGGCAATATGCTTCAGGATAGCGGCAAAATTATTACTACAGATATCATTTATAATCATTTAAACCTGCCAAGAGTAATTCCTTTTAATGTAAAAGCAAGCATGGCAGGAAGAACATGGAATGCAGCAATAGAATATGTTTATGATGCCAGCGGCCAAAAAGTTTCTAAAAATGTAATAAAACGTGAATTTCAGGGCCGCCAGCTTGTACCCGTTATTGATAGTACAACCGAGTACGCAGGCGGGTATGTATATGAGGACGGTATTTTAAAATTTTTCCCGCAGCCCGAAGGATATGTCGCTTACAATGACGGCGTTTTTGATTATATTTACCAATACAAAGACCATTTAGGAAACGTTCGCTTAAGCTACGGTGATGCTGACAGCAACGGTATTGTAACCAGTGCCGAGATTGTGGAAGAAAACAATTATTACCCTTTTGGTTTAAAACATAAAGGATATAATGCTGCAGTTACCTCAACCAATCCTGCTTTAAAATATAAGTACAATGGCAAAGAGTTTCTGGACGAGCTGGGGCTTAATGTTTACGACTATGGGGCAAGGAATTATGATCCAGTTTTAGGACGCTGGATGAACATTGATCCTAATGCTGATAATTATTTGCCAGTATCTCCATATAATTATGTTTTAAATAACCCAAATTTGTTTGTAGACCCAGATGGTAAAGATGTCTATATTTACTACATTGGACCTCGAAGAACCTGGTATAATCATGCTACATATTATATTAATGGGCATACGGCATTAGGTGCAAGACCTACGGGATACTATAATACAGCATATGGAAATTTGAGTGGTTCAGCGACAAGAGAAGATTCTACTGAGTCGTATAATAATGAATATGGCCTTTCTAGATATATTAATGAACGAAAAACTATTATGGATTATGCGAAAAGCGGCGATGTTGTAATTCGTATGAGAGTTAAGTTACCAAAAGATGTTGAAAAAATTATAGCTAGTTATATAGCAAACGAAGCAGGAAATGGTAAAGACCAAGGAGGTCTTTGGTGTACAGGAAGAGCTAAAAATATATTAATGGTATCGTTAATTAAGGCTGGTTATACAGAAGAAGATGCTGAAGCCTTAATTGATAAATTAATGTGGTACAACACTCCTGAATTTCCTACGGCGGGTGAAATGTTAGATGCTGGTTTTGTAGGTGCAGATTATTATTATAAAAATGATAAAAATAAAGTTACTCATTTGAACTTTGATTTTGGCAAAACAGCTCAAAATGAGGAAGATTCAAAAAAGAAAGCCAGTGGATTATCTGATTTAATATCTAATTTTACAAATCTATCTTCTGGTACATATCAATGGAATGGCAAGTCTTGGGTAAAAAAATAGTATATGAAAAAAATAACAATAATAAAGAAATCATTTATCGGTATTATCACTATAATTCTTGTTTTTATAGGATATAAACAATACGAGGTTGAAACTTATATAAATAAACAAAAAGAAATATACGGAATATTGAAAGATAAAAAAAGAATGCATTATCTACCTTTTGTTATTCATTTTTTAGCTGGTGAAATTACTAATACTCGAAATCATCGAGCAGAATCAAAAGCATTTTTTATGGCGTATGATATTGTTAACATAAAGTCCGCATATACTGATAAAGATTTTGATAGTTATATGGTTTATTGCTATTTTTCTAAGGAAGAAATGGACAACTATTATGATATGAGAATTAAAAGGGATTCAGCTAAACACTATTTACGGTAGGATATTAAATGGATAATGATTCTGGTAATGTTACAGATTAAGTGTTTTTATAAAATAACGACGTAACCCCTGCTCCCTCAAGAACCCAGATGGAATGCAGGCACAAGCAGGACAATCAGGAAATTATTACGATTGGGATGAAGGAATTTATAAAAATAAAGACACAGGAAAGCAAGTTGATGCCGATGTGGCTATTTCAAGTCATACTATTGCGGACGATGATACCTATACTGTTGACAAAAATGGAAATATTAATCGTGTTGATGAAACCAAGTATAAAGATAAAAATGGTAAAGAGGTAGATAAATTAATTGCTTTGAATGATAAAGGAAAAAGGACATCAAGAACTATGGATGTTGATGCGGGTACTATAAATGGAGGAATTGGTGGTGAAAAAGGAACATCTAAGTATGGGAATTTTAGATATTATTTTGGGAAAAATAATTCTAATATGAAGCAATTATTCAATTTCCTTGCCTATAATACTAACGTGGAGTGGTCAATAATATCTTCCTCAAAAGAATCTTACATCGCAACTTCATTTAAAACTGATATTGAATATGGTGGTGTTACATTGCTATCTGGATTTTTAGAAGAAAATAGTATCACTAAATATATGTTCACTCATAGTCATCCAAGTGCTTATTCATTAACACCTTCAGGTCTTGACGGAAAGGATAATGCTCACGGAGGAAATGATATTAAAATGAAAGCTTATTTTGATAAATGGTATCCTGGACGCGTTACAAATTATATTTATAATAGAGGTACTACAGTAAAATTTTAAAAATAAAGTAAAATGATAAAAGCAATAAAAATAATGTTTAAATTAATCGTCCTAATAATTGTTGTCACAATGAGCAGTTGTAAATCTGACAACAAGGATATTTCATATGACGATTTATTAAATATAGAAAGCACTTATAATATAAAAGGCTCTAACTTAGAAAAATCTCTTAATGAAATTTTAAAAGATACTATAAACTATAGTAAATACGATTTTCCAGTTTTATTAATAATTACAAAAAAAATGTCTGACAAAAATGAGATTTGTATTTCAAAAACGGACTATATTATTTTTAAAGGTAGCCGACCAGATTCATTTAAAAAGTTTATTGGCTATTCAAAGTTGGAAGGTATTCCTGTTCTTTTATTTGGAGATGGGAATAATGCAATTATTAAAAATGAGAATACAAGTTTTCAAGATGTTTTAGGTAAGATGCCTGAATATGGAAAAGGTAATCCTCCAATAATTTTTGAGCCAAGAATGAAATGTTATCAAGAGAAATTGTAAAATTCTTTTGTACTGAAATAATTATTATATAGCGGGAGAAATATATGTTTGAGTTACAACAAAAACTTGAACATTATAGAAGAAAACAGTTATTACCCTTTTGGTTTAAAACATAAAGGATATAATACTGTAGTTACCTCAGCCAACCCTGCTCAAAAAAACAAGTACAATGGTAAAGAGTTTCTGGACGAGCTGGGGCTTAATATGTATGATATGGATGCGCGCTTATATGATCCCGCAATTGCGAGATGGGTGGTGCATGACCCTATAGTTCATCATAGTCAATCCCCATACACTGCGTTCAATGGAAATCCTGTTTACTGGGCTGATCCTAGTGGAATGACAGGAGAGCATTACAATTGGAATACAGGTCAATATGAAAATGATTCTGGGCAACAAATTTCTTTTTCGGAAGCAATGGGAAGTTATGGTTTAAATACAGATGGCAGTAAGAAAACTGATATTACTGATAGTGAAATTATGCCAACAAAAATTAACCCAAAAAATGCCTTTGACTATGAAAAAAAGTATCCACGTACTATGCAAATATTAAGAAAATTGACCGGGTATGTAAAATCAAATCCAGAAATTCTAAAAAAATTATCCGAATGGTCAGGTTATTCAACCATGGAGGTTCTGGATAAATTAAAATACACTAATAGTAGTATACTTATGGACTTTAAGGCATTAGATAAAATACATAAATATAGCCCTGACGGCTTAACTGAAAGTAGTTCACTTATTTTTATTGAAATTGGAAATGCTCAATTCTTAGAAACTCTTAAAAAAAATGATGAATTACAAGTATATTCTTTTTTTGTTGCAGTTACTATATTACATGAATTTGTTCATGCAGGAAGAATAGCAAATGGTTTAAAGAAATATGATACTGATGAAATGGGTTGGGGATGGGAAAGAGCTACTTTTGACGGACACATAATCAATGGTGGACTAACCAATAATGAACTTGGAAATTTCTTCTCTAAAAATAAAGAGCTAGTTAAAAAATACAATTGGAGTTTTAAAGATCCAGAATACAAATTACCACCACTTTTCTAAAAAAACAAATTATGATGACAAAATACATTTGCTTAACGACTTTTTGTTGCTCGTTATTAGTTATTTCATGCAAAAAAGAAATTATTGTTGAGAAGCAAAATAATCAGGTTAATCCAGGACAAAAGTTTATTGAAGATAATTTTTTAACGATAGTTGATACAGTGGCCTATAGTAGGGGAGCATTCATAACTACACCGAGCGATTCTATTTCATATCCTAAATTATCTGTAAGATTATCTCAAAAAACAGATTATATTGCAGGATTAGAGGATTTTACAAAATCTTATTTTGCAAAAAATAAAAATTTAAGTGTAATTTTTAAGGATGTTATAGATAAAAAAGAATATTCAATAATCGCATTAGATTCTAATTTTCCAAAAAAAATTGGCAAATATTATTTCTTCTTTAATGACAATGAACAAGATAAAACTATTAAATATGCTGGAAGGATTGATATAGAGAATTTTAAAATATCTAAGAATAAAGCCATATTATTATTGACAAAATCAGTAGGAAAATATGGGACTACATTTATCGTATTTTTAATAAAAGAGAATGGAAGCTGGAAAGTTTATAAAAGAGACATTTTACTTATGTCGTAGTTTTATAAGTATGGTCAAAGTTAGTTATATGATTTTAGAATTGTAACCCCGCTCCCTTTCTTATGGTACGTGTTACTTACACGTTAAACAGGACATATAATTTGTAATTTCTACCCCGCTCCCGCACGAATCCTTTCGTGTGGCGCAACCAGCATCGAAAAAGAAGAAAAAGAAGAAACTACTAAAGAGTATGTAAGAAACGATAACGGAGCTTATACTTATATTTACCAATACAAAGACCATTTAGGAAACGTTCGTTTAAGCTACGGTGATGCTGACAGCAACGGTATTGCAACCAGTGCCGAGATTGTGGAAGAAAATAATTATTACCCTTTTGGTTTAAAACATAAAGGATATAATGCTGCCGTTACCTCAACCAATCCTGCTCAAAAATACAAGTATAACGGGAAAGAGTTTCTGGATGAGCTGGGGCTTAATATGTATGATTATGGAACCCGGAATTATGATCCAGTTTTAGGACGCTGGATAAATATTGATCCATTGGCTGAGTTATCCAGACGTTTTTCACCTTATGTATATTGCTATAATAATTCAATGAGATTTATAGATCCAGACGGAATGTATTCTACAGAAGAGTGGAAAAAAGATCATGGTATTAAAGATTCGGATTTGGTAAATGTGTATCAAGCGCCAAGTTCCGAAAGTACTAATGAAAGTCCCAAGGATGATATAACAGTTAATTCTTTTGGAATTGTTACAAATGTTGTTAAAAATGGTAAACCAAACAGATTTTTTGATGAAAATGGTAAACAATTATTTTTTAATGATAAGAAGAATGACTTCGCGTATTCTGACAGGCAAGGTGATTTCCCACAATGGGCTATAGGTGATCGTTTATTTTATGCTATTTCTAAATCTCAATTATCAAAAGCAATGAAAGAAGCAGGTATGGATCCTTTACTGCAAAGATTCGGTAGTATTCAGGGAGCGTTTATCATGGCGGGAATTATGTCTCGTGGTAATGCAGATTTTACCGAGAGTTATTTAGTTCCAAAGTATTTTTCTCAAGCAGAAAAAAACTACTTGGAAACAGGAGTATTTCGATCTGAATATAATTCTTATATGCACTATTTTAAATTTGGAAATTCTCAAACAATATACAATTTATATGATGCCGGAAACTTTATGTGGGGAAATTGGATGGCTAGAAATGGGTTTAGTTATAATTCAGTATACTTTGGGTCTCAAATGAACGAACTGTTCCAAGATAGTGCTGAAGATCAACGAGCAATTAAAAATGGATTTAATTTTAAATAAATTTAAGATATGAAAAAAAATATATTATACTCAATAGTTTTTTTTATTGTCGCAATTTCTTTGTACCTATTACATCAATTTTTATATCAAGATTATTTTAGAAAAATATTTAGCTTTTTAGTGTTTTTTGTTTTCTATCCATCTTTATTCTTATCAGTCTTTTTTTCAATAAATGTTATAGTGTCAGCGTTTAAAAATAAAAGTAAAGATAGATTCTTCTTGACGTACCTACTACTTTCTCTTCCTTCTCTTATTTTTTTTCTCTTTTTTCTATATAACATGTTGAAAGTGATTTGCGCAAATAAGGGATAAGCAAGGTTTTTTGGACATGGATATAATGGACATTTAATCTATAGAGGAACCAAAAAGGATGGAACTAGAATATATTCAGATGGTCTTGACAACTTCTTAACTCAATCATCAGTCGGTGAAAGATGGGTTGAAATAAAAAGAGATGGAGGTACTTTTATTTCTTATGCCTGTAGAAATGGAGCAAAAGGAGGTATTCTTGAACAGGCTTCGGATATTGAAGAATTATCGAATGTAATTTTTGTTGGACCAACTAGAAATGTTTCACCTTCAAGTAATAATGATTCTGGTATGTTTTTTAGTGGCTCAAATAAGTATGAACAAGGAGAGTGGAAAATATATAGAGGTGGTAAAGAAGTAGGTAAACGTCCATGGAATTGGCAGCCTGTAGAAATTGACCCAGTAACTTTAAAAGATATTGCAGAACCTAAGTAAAAAAATAATATAAAAAATCATGAAAAGAAAATTGTTTTTAAGCATTGCTCTAAGTCTAATAATTTTAGTGATAACATTAAAATACTACACTGATTATATTACTAATTCAGCAGTTAGAGATTATGAAAAAAAGTATGTTGCTGAATTTAGTGACATGCATATAACTGAAGCACAAAATGAGGACAATTTAAATCCAAAATTTAAAGAAAGGTTAATCGACAAGTTTGATAAAAACTTTTATGATAGTATAGTAAAGGTTGGTACCTATAATGATGTATTAATTTATTCAATTATCGTTTCAAACAAATGGAATTATTCAGAAGCCTCATTAAATGTATTTATGGCATTAGCCGGATTGGATAAAAAAAATTCATCCACAAGCTTACCTGAAATTGATTTTTTAGATGAAGAGAGCAGAAAGATGGCTATACATTATTTAGAAAAAGCTTCTGACAAAGAACATCCAAACGCTAAATATATTCTTGGTAAGTACTATTTGGAAGGTAAATATTTAACTAAAAATATTACACTTGGTAATTCCCTATTACAAGAAGCAAAGAAATTAAGTGGAGGAATTTTAGAATAAGAAGAATTAAAGATAAACAAAGTCATTCCTTATGGAGTGACTTTTGCTTTTACAGAACTTTAAAATCTATATTATAATAGTAGTTTAATAAATAGATTTAATGACTAATAATATTAATATGAGAATAAAGAACTTATTCAATTGTGTTTTACTAATTACGTTATTTTGCTCATGTAATAATGGAATTATGAAGGATTCTGAAGTTAAAGAAGCAAAAGTAATTATTGTAAAATCGGGAGATAAAGATTTATATGCAAGATTATGCATTTATTATTATGAAAAGGGAGAATATGAATCATCACTTCCTTATTCAATGATTATGGCTTATAAATATAATGATAAGGATGCATACTATAATATTTACAAAACTATTCTTCAAATTAATAGTAATGGAAATTCAGATTATAAAGCTGTTAAAAAATTAGATGAAAACAGTAAAGCTTTTGCATTGGTAAATTTGACTAAAAGTGCTAATTTAGGTTGTATCGGTGCAAAAAAGGATTTGGAAAAATACAATTTAGAAGAAAATATTAAACAATAAAAATTAAATATAAACACTTAAATGCCACGTTCTAGAACAAATCCTTTCGTGTGGTAGGTACTACTTAATACATTAAACTGGATATATAATTTCTACTAAATTTTTAGTATTAACTATTTAAAAAATGAAAATGAATATAAAAAATCTGTATATAGTACCTCTACTGATTTTGTTCTCTTGTAAAAAATATGATAGTGTTAAATCAGCATCCCACTATCAAAATATGGATTTAAATTTTATCATTTTGGAAAAGAAACCTTTAAATCATGGAAGAGAAGTTAATTTTAAAATAAAAAACAATAAAAATAATAAGACTGAAATTTATCGTGAAGAGAATACTTTATTAGCCTGGCATTATGACGACTTTGAGACTGGTGATACAATAGTTAAAAAGAAAGGTGAAGATACCTTTGCGATTCATAAAAAAGATACAATTATTTATTTTTCTTTCGAATATAAATAAGTAAGATGAAAAAAATCTATTATTTTCTTTCTCTTTATGATTTATAAGATCTTGAAAGTGATTTGAGCAGAGTTCCTTAATAAATAAAAAAATGACTACTATATCTAAGAATAATGAAACTCTGGAGCTGAGCATTAAAAACAAGTATTATATTATTGACGCTCTTTATCTAACTGAAATAAAAAATGAATTCTTAAAAACTACTATTTTACCAAAAGATATAAGAGATGCCGTTTTTCCATATACAGATACGCCTTTCGCTGTCTATAAACCAAGTCAGAACTTATTTTTAGCTAACCAGATTATAAAAGTTGAATACGATCAGGTTATCCCGGAAGATTTGTCTTTCTTTTCGACAGATACAGGGTTGATACTATTTATAAAAGAGGATATACTAATAGAGTTCCTAAAATATTTCAATTATGAAGATTTAGTTGATTCAGACAGTGAATTAATAAACGAAAAATATTGGAGACAGTTAATTTCAAAATTTGAGCCAACAGATATTGGATTGGTTTTGGCAGATATCGATTCCCAAAATGGTTTTGATGGCAGCGGAACTTATAAGATTATTTAATTGCCTCTTTCCAAAAAAAGTTTACCTATTTACACTTTTATATAAACCCATTTTAGGACAAAACAGTTATATAAAAGTGCGGTTTTACAATAAGCAGACTTTTTAATTTTTATATTAGCAGAGTAATTAAAATACATGACCATGTATCAAAGAGAAAGTCATACCGAACTGTATATTCAGGAATTAAAACATTTAGAAAAAACAGAAAGAGATATCGCTTCTCATTTAGGACTTTCGGAATTAAAAAGTGGTATTCAGATTATCAGGAATGAACAAGGGAATCTTGAAAACGAAATTGCTATCGATTATATCTGGATTGTTAATATTTCCCGTTCATTTGTGGGCTGGGGAAATCTTTTTGGAATAAAATTTAAAGAAAATAAATTCCGGCAATATCCTAATCCAGAAAAATTGATTCAGGGATTTCTTGTAACCAATCAAAAAGGAAGTGAAGACTTTTTTTCTGTTGAGAAATCTGATCTCTCTGACAATATAATCAAAGCCTTTAGCTTTAATTTCGGAGAAATTAATAATGATGAAAACTGGAACGGTACAAGTTACAGGACCAGAATTATATCCCATAATGTAAATACATTCATCGCTGCCCGAAATCCACGTACAGAAGAATGGAAAAAGTGGGAAACTGAAATAGGGTCTTTAGGTCAAGAACTAGCTGCTTTATCCAATAATCCTGATATGAAATGTTTATTTGAATAAAAGGCTTGCCCACAAAACTTTTTTAAATCTCCCCTGTCATCAAAATATTCTCTTTCACCCCTTTATTTTTGAGCATTCTGAAATGAGAACGTACGGCATGATAAAAAGGATAAGAAGTGTACGGAAGATCATATTCCTGCGCATATCGTATAATGATAGGCGTAATATGGGGGTAATACGTATGTCCGACACCCGGAAATAAATGGTGCGCCACATGATGCGTAAATCCGCCATACAAAAAATTGGCCAGACGGCTGTTGGTACTGAAATCTTTAGTTACAATCATTTGGTGCAGCGCCCAGGTGGCAGAAAGGTTTCCGTTTTCATCTGTTTCCGGAAAATGGGCATCTTCGTCGACATGGGTCGAAACCAAAGCTACAACACCTAAAACGCTTCCGGATAAATGCATTGCCAGCCAGCCGAAAAAAACAATATGCCAGGGCTGGTTTAATACCATCATAGGGATAAAAAGAATGTAAAACAGGTTGATAATTTTGGCCGCAAAAAGAATAAAAACCTGTTTTGGCGGAATTTGGTCTGTCACCTTTTTAACATAATTATTGTGACTGCCGAAAAAGTCTTTAAAATCCCGGATATAAATCCAGTTCAGACTATAAAGCGGGTAAATAAACCACATATAAATATGCTGGTATTTATGATACCTAAATAAAGGACTATTAGGAAAAATACGAATGATGTCACTTTGTTTGATATCGATATCCCAATCCGGTATGTTGGGATAAGCATGGTGCAGATTAATATGCCGGCGCATCCAGAGCCAGTGATTACTTCCAAAAAGCTCCAGAACATATAAAAACCACTCGTTATGTTTTCCTTTTTTAAACAAGGCACCGTGGGCAGCATCATGAAATGCATTTATAAAAAGTACGATCATGGTAAAACCTGATACAATATAAAAAAGGAAAAGTAAAGGCGTGCTGTTTCCAAATAACAAAATACAACTGTAAAAAAGAAAAAAGAGAACTAAAAGACCTAACGACTTTACAACATTTAAAAGATATAAAGAGGAGTTCTGTAAAACCGTATCGTTCACTTCTGTACGCATCTTCTTAAAAAAATCATCAGATCCGGATTTAAGATAAACCGGGCGTTTTAATTTTTCCATAATCTGTTGTGCTAGAAATTGTACTATCAAATTTAATAAAAAAAAGTTAAAATACATGATTTTCAAGTTTTTACAAAAACAAAAAATACGCCACTACTGTAAAAAGAACAGAAAAAAGACTGCGGTTCTTAAAACATGTTTAAATTTTATAACTTTACCTATCTACATTCAAATTTCTTACGAATGAAAAAAAGAGAAAAACTACAAACTATTAGAAAATACTACCCGGATGCTTTAACCACCATTGACTTTATCAATAAAATTATTGATTACGTTGAAGAAAAACTGGATCTTGAACCAGCAGAAATTATGTTTGCAGACAGTATCTGCAGCGATGATGTAAACAGTATTCAGTATCCTGTAAGAGCATCTGAATTTCTGGGTCCCTTTAAAATGGGCGGCTTAGACGGATTTCCTTTTACCGGATTAACCGGTATGCAGGCTTTTGCCAGCCATGTTCCGGACGATGGAGCCGTTTTTATATATTATGGTCCGCATATCGGGATTTCTAAAGACGGAACCATTGGTGAAATAAACCGTTTTGGGCAGCATAAACCATCCAGCTGCTGCGGGGCGGCTCATGGCGCACTCCACAAATTACTTGATAATGTTATAGAGCCCGGACATATTACCGAAATTGATTATCAAATGAATACTATTGAGCAGATCCTTTACCAGCAAAAAGACCGAATCCTGAAAGCCGAAATCCCACTTTACGAAGCCACAGAAGTCATTTACGAATCGATCGATAAAAGAATCCAGGAACTCATTGACGGTACACAATACAATTGTAAATATGTTATAGTTGTTGGTGCTATTTTAATTAACAGTGACAGTGATATCGGGTCTTTCTCATCTACCAAAAGATTTGATGTGATTAATTTGAAAAAAGGAACAAGAGAAAATCTGCTGCCCGCAATAAATTTACCTTACTAATACGATTAAACTAATCAAAATCATTACTTTAGTAAAACAAAAGAAATCAGCTCAACCCCAAATTAACTGCCATTAACCAATGAAAAAAGTAAATTTTATCCTGCTTCTTACCGTATTATGCTTAAGTAAATCCTTTTCACAAAACCAAACCAGTTACGATACTTTAGCTGTAGGTCAGATCAAACAGGTGATCTCGTATAAAGGAAACCCGAATGCTCCCCTGATCTTATTTTTACACGGAGGCCCGGGAAGTTCGAGAATGAATCAGGCCGAAGCTTTTTCGAACAAACTTCAGGATCATTTTTTAGTAGTGCAATGGGATCAAAGGGAAACCGGAAGAACACTGGCGGTTAACAAAACCTCCTCTCCTATTACGCTCGAATTAATGGAAAATGATACCTATGAACTGGTAAAACTACTGCTGAAAAAATTCAATAAAAAGAAACTTTATCTGGTTGGCGAATCCTGGGGAACTGTGCCCGGTTTTTATATGGCCCAAAAACATCCGGAACTTTTAAACGCTTACATTGCCTTCAGTCCGGTTATAAATCAGGTAAAAAGTGAACAATTACTGCTTGATAAACTAAAAGCAGAGGCCAAAGCAAAGGGAAATGTAACGGCTGAAAAGGAACTTAACAGAGTTAAAATTCCTTTTGACCAGTATGACCAGATCTATTATTCCAGAAAATGGATGTTTTATTATGACGGACAGGCCCTGCCTGATAAAGATACCGCCGCTGTTAAAGAATATCTGAAAGGATGGTCTGAAATCTGGCTGCCAACTTGGGATAAAGCCATAAAACAGAACCTCTTTAAGGAGCTGCCAAAAGTAAACTGCCCGGTGTACTTTTTTATTGGAAAAAAAGACTACCAGACCAATTATACCATAGCCGAAAACTATTTTAAACAGCTGAAAGCACCAAAGAAAAAAATATTCCTGTTTGAAGATGCCGGACATTCCTTACTGATGGAAAAATCAGAAGAAGTTCAAAAAATCATTATAGAACAAATCTTAAATGCTAAATCATAAAAGGATTAAAAAATCCCCATATTATCCGGTTTAATGGTAAAGCCGACGCGAATCATGCTTTTATGTTCCTGATAGTCAATTAAACTTTCAGTATATCCTATAAACCATTGCAGTGTAAGGTAATAATTTTCCTTTTTAAACGGTTTCCAGTTTAACTGTGTCTGTAAGGATCCGTAATTAATCAGACCGCTCCCTTTTCTGAACAAAACATCAGCGCTCCATCGTCCAGGCTGTATCTGGTAAGTAGCGCTGGCTTCTCCGTATCCTACATATTTTGTGAGTCCGGGATTGTCTTCCTTATCTACAAACGGAATCCATCCTCTCAAACCCACTGTCCAGCGTGGTGAAATCTGCGATTTTAAAGAAAAAGCAAGCATGTTCCAGGTTCTGGAATAGATAGAATCTCTTCCGTTAGATTCATGTTCAAGCGAAATAGTACCGTAAGTCAGCCTTCCTCCTTTTAAATAAAACGGACGAACAATAGCCACACCGGGATTAAAATTTATTTCCGAAAAGGGTTTTGAACTTGCATAAATATCCCAAAAAGCTTTCTGGGTATACATCACATACATAAAAAAATTATGAAATAAAGGTTTGGAGCTCAGCCGCTGTTTAAAACTGATCTGATATTTTACATCGGCCGTATTGCGGGTTGTAGCTTCATCTAATGGAATTCCGGTTAAAAAATAATTGTCTTTATGAACTGAAAAGCTGGCCTCTTTCAATAGTGAATCGGCAGCACGGAAGTTTTTTTTATCTTCTACAATTTGAGCATTTACTGTAACGGAGAGCAGAATAACGAGGGCAGATATATATTTTAAGTACATGTTTAAAGTTTAAATTACGGCTTATTATGAAGCTTTTGTACTAATATACAGCATTTATCTGAAATTAAAAAACTTATATTTTTCCACATACCGATCGGTATTTGAATGCGTTTTTTGTTTTATATTTGCTGTAAAGAGAATTACAACTATGAATACACCGGAATATATTTTAGAAAAAGTGGCTCCCGTTTTTAATAAGCAGGGCTATATTGGTACCAGTTTATCAGACATCACCGCAGCTACCGGTTTTACCAAAGGAGCTGTTTATTGTAATTTTTCAAACAAAGAAGAACTTGCCCTAAAAGCTTTTCAGTATAACGTAAACATTGCTATCATACCGTTGTTTAAGTTAGTCGCTGCTGCTGAAGGAGCCTTAAACAAACTTCATATTATAACCAATTACCATCGAAGTTATTATGAACTGGTAAAAGAAAGAGGCGGCTGTCCTATGTTACGTGTTTCTGTCGATACCAAATTTGTAAATCCTTCATTATTTGAAGCGGCCCAAAAATTATCTAAAAAATTCATTACCGGATTAACTGACATTATTAACGATGGAATTCTAAATGGTGAAATCAGGCCTGATACAGATGCGCATAAATATGCTCTTCTTATTTTATCTGTAATTGAAGGCAATTCACTGCTGTCATTTACACATGATGATGCCGACTGCATGAATAACGGAATGGATTTTATTGACAACGTAATCATCCCTTCCATGAAAAAATAAAAAAATTTAATCTTTCAAATACCGATCGGTATGTAAACATCTAAACACAATAAAAATGGAAAAAGTACTACAAACAAAAAAGAAAATCAGGTTTCAGGACTGTGATCCTTTCAATCATTTAAACAATTCCAAATATCTGGAGTATTTTATTAATGTACGTGAAGATCAAATCGCAGAACATTATAATCTGGACATTTTTAAACTTATGAAAACCACCGGAATAAGCTGGGTGGTGGCTTCCAATCAAATAAGTTATATCAGGCCTGCCCATACCATGGAAACCGTTCTTATTGAATCACAATTAATTGAGTTCAGTAAAAACACTTTACTGGTGGAGATGAAAATGTGGAATGAAAATCAAACGGAATTAAAAGCACTGCTTTGGATAAAGTTCATTCATTATGATATAAAAGCTCAAAAAGCTGCTCATCATTCTGAGGAACTGATGACCCTGTTCCAGTCGGTAGTTACTCCCATCGAACAAAATGTTTTTGAAAACCGTTCTCTGGAGATTTTTCAAAAAATAAAAAATTACGCTTAAGCTGTAAACAATTGCCATTTATTATAAAGCCTGTAGTTTATTCGCTGCAGGCTTTACAATTTCCTTAAATAAACAGAAAAAGCCCATCAAATACACATCATTTTCTTTACTGCATTTCTTTCATACTCCTTGTCAATAAAAGCTTTCGTATACCCGTAATCTATTCCGATGCTGCCTTTAGCGATTATCAAAAAATTTCTCTTTTTTGTAATTTGCTTCTTGAAACAGGGATTTAAATATCCTGATTTTTTAAAATCAGTTACCATCAATAACCGAAAATCTTTCTATGATTAGGATAAAAAAAACAATCTTACTAACTGTCATACTAGTGCTAAACTGCTTTATTTATGGTCAGTCCAAAAAGTCCAAATTCAGGGCTTTAGTTTTGTATGAAAACGGCGGACATCATCTTGCTTTTACGCAGGCGGCAAAACCCTGGCTGAACAAACTGGCAGCCGACAGCAGTTTTACTATTGATTATATTGAAAATACAAAAACGATTACTGAAGCGCTGCTCAAAAAATACCAGGTTTTTATTCAGCTCGATTATCCGCCATATACCTGGAGCAAAAAATCGATGAAAGCATTTGAAAACTACATGACTAAAGGCAGAGGCGGCTGGGTAGGATTACATCATGCCACCCTGCTGGGCGAATTTGACGGATATCCTATGTGGAAATGGTTTTCTGATTTTATGGGCGGTATACGCTTTGTGAATTACATACCGGATTTTGCCAGTGGTAAAGTGACCATAGAGGATAAATCACATCCTGTAACCAAAGGAGTTCCCACTGACTTTTTAATACAAAAAGAAGAATGGTATACCTATGATAAAAGCCCGAGAAAAAATGTTCACGTATTGGCATCGGTAGACGAATCGACTTACGAACCATCTTCAAAAATAAAAATGGGAGATCATCCTGTAGTATGGACCAATGATCATTTGGCGTCACGAAATGTTTATATTTTTATGGGACATTCTCCTGAATTGTTTCAAAACGAAGCGTACACTACTTTATTTAAAAATGCTGTTTTTTGGGCTGCCGGAAAAAAATAACACCTTATTTTTAATATTTTGCAGTCTGATTGTTTTTGACAAGTGCTGCTGTTTTTACAAGAGAATCGTATCAAAACAGAAACAGTCCTTTTAAAAAAACATTCTGTCTTTTCCATTTTTCATTAACTTGCCGTAAATTCGCCAGACTGCGAAACATTAGAAACAATCATATGGCAATTTGGCAAACGGACTACAACGCAATCCCGAGAAGTGTTTACGAATACTCGAAAAATAATCCTATTGACCTTTACTCCTCTTTATGGTCGGATATTTTTTATCTTGATAAAGATTTATTATTTGGTAAACTTGACACTTTTATTGAAAGATCCTGGGGCATGAACCAATTTCAAAGCTGGGGCAAAAGTGATCAGTCAGACATTGGCGTTACTTATAATCCGGATCAAAACGTGATTGCTCATATTAGGTTCCGACTAGATTTAAGAGACGACTTTACAGATTTTCTTAACTCATTTCTTCAAATCTGCCGTGAACTGGATTTTTTAATTTTGGACCAGCACAATAATGTATTCGAACCCCAGCCTCATCATTTCAGATATAGTATTGAAAACAGTAATGCGCTGAAATTTGTTACCAATCCATTTCAGTTTTTTGAAGATTTTTCAAATGGAAAAATAAATCCGGAAAACTAACTAAAGCTGCTGCGGTTTTATTTTTTAACAGCGGTTTTTCTTTTCCAGTATAACAGATACAGAATCCCCATAAACAGCACCAATATATCAATTTTCATGATCTGAGGTATCCGCTGGATATGATCACTGTAGTAACTTCCGCCCAGTAAAGCCCCCAATCCAATTCCCAGCTCCATCGAAATGTACATAGTAGCAATTGCTTTTCCGCGATGTGCAGGATCGCTTAGATCAATGGTCCAGGCATTAATTGCCGGAGATAAAATACCCGTACCCATTCCGTAAAATGCGGCTCCGGTTAACAGCATTGTTAGAGTTGTTCCGGCACTAATAACATATAAAGCGCCAGAGGTAATAATGAGACCTGCCAGTATTACATTGGTTCTTCCGTGTCTGTCCGAAACTTTTCCGGCACCAAAACGTACCAAAACAGAAGCCACTGTAAAAGCAGTAAAAAACACTCCCTTATTCTGTGCGCCAAGATGTTCGCTCCAGTCCGGAATTAAAGTCAGGATAAGTCCAAATGCCGTGTACGAAAAAAAGGTAATAACTCCGGCCGGAAGCGCTCCCAAATCAATAATATCTTTTCGGCTGATTAAAAACATCGACCTGTGAAGTTTTTCTTTTGTCGGTAAAGTTTCTTTCATATTCATTACAATCACGATCGACAAAAAAGCCAGAAACGACGAACTGTAAAACATAACATCTATTCCGTAAGCATATACGACCATACCGCCTAAAGCCGGTCCCAGCGCTCCTCCAATACTAAAACAAAGACCATGCATCCCCAGCGCTTCCCCCCAGCGTTCCTGAGGTATAATATCGGCCACATAAGCAGAAGTTGCCGTAGGTTTAAATCCTGTGGAAAAACCGTGTACCAAACGTAAAAACAAAAATCCCGAAACAGAACTCAATACGGGATACAAAAATCCACAGATCAGACAAACTACAGAACCTACTCCCATTACCGGAACACGTCCCCATTTATCAGTAAGTTTCCCGCTAAAAGGACGTGATACAGCCGCCGTAAGAGTAAATAATGAAATAATAAACCCTTTGTATTCTGCTCCTCCCAGACTGCTCAGATAACTTGGCAGTTCCGGTATAATCATATTAAAACTGGATGAAAATAAAAGCGAGCTCAGACAAAGCAGAATAAACTGAAGTGTATAGATAGATTTTTTCTTTTGTGACATTATTTTAAAAAAGCGGCGGAATATAAATTACAGGCTGCAAATATACCCTTTCTGTTCCGATAAACTTTAGTAAATCTTTTAGAATTACGAGTAGGTTCTGTCTTTAAAAAATAAGTTTTTTCCAGCAAAAACAGCTGTTCCCGCTCGTTAATCTAAATATCTAAGAAAGAAACAAAACAAACACAAAACACTAACAATCAATATATTAACAAGGGAAAATACTTGAAAAATAGGGGAATTTTCCCCTTACCTGATAGGTTGTTGTTTTTCTAATTTCGACAAATCTATCAGCCTTGCTTTAACCAGCCAAAAACACGCCAAAAATCAGTTTTTATCAATCACTGTTTCTTTGGGATAACCAGCGCATTATAAAACACCTTAAAAGTTTATTACAAAATGGTTTATGAAGTTATTCAAATAATTGCCGAACAAGTAAACAACTATCTCGAAGAAATTGGGCTGGACAGGACTATTGTACCTGAAAATATTGCCTTTTTGGAATCTCAAAATGATGAAATAGGAACTGCTTTAAAGGATAATGTAGCACTAACCCTAATTAATTTAGATGAAGAATCCACTTTAAAAAATTTCCCTAATCATACGATCGAGAGCAACAAAACGATTTACAAAAACAGTGTTATTAATTTGAACCTCTACCTCCTTTTTAGTGCCAACAGAGACAAATACATCAACTCGCTTAATGACATTTCAAAAATCATTGCCTTTTTTCAGGGGAAAAAACTCTTTACACAGGCCAATACTATTTTTAACCGAAACAATGTTGCCATGGCCAATATTGACAATTTCAGGTTTACCGTTGAGCTTTACACGCCCACTTTTGAGGAACTAAATTATATCTGGGGAACTCTGGGAGGCAAACAGCTTCCGTCTGCTTTATACAAAGTAAGTATGATACAAATTGAGCGCAATATTGCACAAAGTGAAGGAGCGCTTATCAGTAAAGTCAAAGGTATAACCAAATCAGGCACACCATCATGAGTTTTAGTATCACATATTCGTTATTGTTTGAAGTCACCTTCCTGCATAATTATTTTCTAAACAAGGGAGAAGAAATATACCAGAGTATGTCTGTCGATGACAAGCAGAAAATGATCCAGAAATTCGACATCAGCGAATTTATCAATATAGCGCCTTCTTTAGCTGCCAATACCCTTTTAAAAAATTATAAAATGGTATTCAAGAAAACGAAGACCGGCTTTAGGGTGTATATCAAAGTCAAAGAAACAGATGAAACAGATCCTTTTATAAAAGCGGCTTCTGATTTGAAACTGGATTTTTTAATCCGTATCAGCGATTATCAGTTTGAAAATTATACCAATCTGAATGCTGCTTTCAGCCAGATATTCCTATTTAGCAATACCAGACCTTCAACAGAACCGCCTACTTTCGAATATCTCCCTAAAATAAACGACAATAAGCTCATTTCTAACGGATATCTGGTATCAGAAGAAACTACAGGCAATTTAATTTCAGCACTTTCTCCGTCTGAAGGACAAGGTATTTTCGGAATTGTCTCGCTTACCCTGAAAGGCGACAATGTTTCAGGAAATATTATAACCAATCCCGGAAAATTGCTTAGTCCCAATTTTAAAATTCATTTCGACAATCGCAAAACACTCTGGAAATACATTAACAGAAAAGCGGTAACTGAAATTGAAACCAATTCGGCAAAACCCTTAACCCGTTACGGTTTTGTTGAGATTGATCCTCTTACTGATTTTTCGCCCCCGGAACCGGCTGACAGTCATTATCCGAACCCATCTGTAAAATCAATCAAAAAAATCAATGGTGATTACTATTCAGACATATTTATTTAATAATTAAAAACAATTAATCATGGCAACAACTTACAAAACACCTGGGGTATATGTTGAGGAAATCGTAAAATTTCCCCCTTCTGTCGCCCAGGTAGAAACAGCGATTCCCGCTTTTATTGGCTATACTGAAAAGGCTACGAACAAGATTAATGGCGATTTGAAATTAAAGCCTACACGAATAACCTCTCTCTTAGAATACGAACGCTTTTTTGGTTTTGCAAAACCCGAAACAACCATCAGCGTTACCATAAACGATGTTTCGACAGACAGCGGCGATGCAAGGTCAATTATTGTAGATCAGCCTACTGCAAAGCAGCCTTTTTTAATGTACTATTCGCTGCAGTTGTTCTTTGCAAATGGCGGTGGTCCCTGCTATATTGTTTCGGTAGGCCGTTATGGAAATGATCTTGATGAAGCCGATACTGCTGTTACAGCAATCAATAACAGCACCGCATTAAATAACGGACTGGCTGAATTAGAAAAAATAGACGAACCTACGCTGATTCTTTTTCCAGATGCTACTCAGGTATCTTCCATAACCACCACTGACTTCTACGGACTGTATAACAATGCCTTAACACAGTGTAAAGAACTTCAGGACCGATTTACCCTGATCGATACACTAAGTTATGACGAATCAAGTCCAACCGATACTAATATTGATGATTTAAGAGATCAAATCAGTTCTGAAAAAGACACTATTAAATACGGAGCGGCTTATTATCCGCATTTAGAAACCATACTCGATTATGCTTTCGACAGCAGTAAAATTATCATCAAACATTACTCTTACAGCGCAAAGGCTTATGATCAGATTGCTGCGGGGCTTGTATTTATTGAGCATCCCGTTACAGGAATCAACGCTACCGTAACCAAACTGGTTAGTGAGCCCACCGCCGGAGATGTTGCAGGTCAGATCAGTAACCTGCTGTTACAGCTGTACAGTGCTGATACAACTGGTTTTGATCTGGGCGGGACCTTTGTAAGCAATGCCGTTAAAAAAACAGCATTTTTAGCCAAGCTGGATCTTTTACTGGCTTCACTGGAAGAATTATCACTTTTAAAAAATTCTGCAAACGAAGAAGCCAATGCGGCCATCAGCACTATCTCAGATGAAAATATGGTTATTGCCGGAAATATTTCAACGGCATTAAACACCTTTAATCTCAATTTTACCGCGGCCGGCAAAATTGATTCTGTATACAAAAACTTAAAAACATTAAAGAAAAAAATACAGACTGAAAACACAGCAGCCAAGCTTCAGAAAATTTTACAGACTGATGACGTAAGTTTTGATAAAGAATTAAAAAAACTGGTAAACTATACTCCTTTAAATGCACAAACCGGGATTACGGGACTTACTAATAGTTTTTCTGCCATTGACACAGACCTTACGGCACTTTTAAATGCCATTAAATCGGTAGATGGAAAAGACGTAAACAACGGCGAATTAAACGGCAGAAAACTGAGCAGTCTGGAAGCTATTGACAATGCCACCTACAATAAAATCCTTACCGAAATATACAACCTGCCGATAACACTTCCGCCAAGCTCTGCTATAGCAGGAGTTTACGCAAGAGTTGATAAAGACAGAGGGGTTTGGAAAGCTCCTGCAAATGTGAGCCTGAACTATGTTACCAAACCAACCGTAAAAATTACCAATACCATTCAGGACAACCTAAATGTTGATACCGTTGCCGGTAAATCCATTAATGCTATCAGAAGCTTTACTGGAAAAGGAACTTTGATTTGGGGGTCAAGAACCTTAGCCGGCAACGATAATGAATGGCGTTATGTTCCTGTTCGCCGTTTCTTTAATATGGCCGAAGAATCGATCAAAAAAGCAACCGAACAATTTGTCTTTGAACCTAACGATGCCAATACCTGGATCAGGGTAAGAGCCATGATCGAAAACTTCCTGATCCTGCAATGGAGAGCCGGAGCACTGGCCGGAGCCAAACCGGAACAGGCTTTTTATGTACGAATCGGACTGGGACAAACCATGTCTGCTCTTGACATTCTCGAAGGCCGAATGATTATCGAAATAGGAATGGCAGTAGTTCGTCCGGCAGAGTTTATCATTCTGCGTTTCTCTCACAAAATGCAGGAATCTTAATTAATTATCAACATTTAAAAAATACAGATCATGAGTTATCCGCTATCAAAGTTTCATTTCTCAGTTGACTGGGGAGGAACAAAAATAGGATTTACAGAAGTTTCCGGCTTAGATGTCGAAACTGAGGTAATTGAATACCGCCAGGGAGCAAGTCCCGAATACAGTAAAATTAAAATGCCGGGCATGCAGAAATTCTCCAACATTACCATGAAAAGAGGAACTTTTGCAAGTGACAATGAATACTACAACTGGTGGAATACGGTAAAACTAAATACGATAGAAAGAAGGGACATTACCATCAAACTTCTAAACGAAGAGCATGAGCCGGTAGTGACCTGGAAAGTAAAAAATGCCTGGCCGACCAAAGTACAGTCAACTGATTTAAAAGCAGACGGAAATGAAGTAGCTATCGAATCTATGGAATTGGTTCATGAAGGTTTATCCATTCAAAATGACTAGTTATGGCTAATTATTATCCACCTGCCGGTTTTCATTTTTTAGTTGAATTTGAAGGTCTTGGTTCACAGGAAAAAGACCATCAGTTTCAATCGGTTTCCGGTTTGTCTGTCGACATCGAAACCGAAGAATTTGCCGAAGGTGGAGAAAACAGGTTCAAACACAAACTTCCGGTAAAAACCAAGTATGCCAATCTGACTTTAAAGCGCGGAATGTTAATTGATTCTGCTGTTATTGACTGGTGCAGGGATGCCATCGAAAATTTTTCTTTCAAGCCGGTAAATCTGACCATCAAACTGCTTAACGAAGAACATCAGCCTTTGGTTTCCTGGAACGTAGTGCATGCCTATCCCGTAAAATGGTCGGTTGACGATTTTAATGCTGAAGAAAGTAAGCTTGCTGTTGAAAACTGTGAGCTTACGTACAACTATTTTACTTTAATAAAAAGCTAGTTATGCCCATCGAAATAAAAGAGCTTCACATTAAAATTAACGTGAACGAAGGATCCAAACCGGCAGCATCTGCTTCTGCTCAAAAAGGCAAAGATGAAGATGCCGTCGCCGAATGTGTCGACCAGGTAATGAAAATCATTGAACGTAAAAAAGAACGATAGCCATGGCAGGAGAATTAGAAAAACTAAAAGTGGCTGCTTACCGAGATGCGGAATTTAATAACAAGGTCTCCGACGGTGAGTTTTCCACACTGATGAATCCGGAAAAATACACCTATCACTACAAAATCGAAGCAGATGAAACCCAGGCTTCCGGAACCAGTACCGTTTCGCCAAAGTTTAATAAAAAACTGCCCGAAAATCTGGAGCTTGATTTTGTTTTTGACCGGTCTGGTGTAATCAGCGGTTATCCCAGTTCTGACGACGGAATTATTGATGACATCGAGAAATTCAAAAAGGTAATCCTGGATTATAATGGCGATGAGCACAAACCCAATTACCTTATTATTTCCTGGGGTACACTCCTTTTTAAAGGATCACTGACGGAAATGGATATTGAGTTCAAACTCTTTAAACCAGACGGAACGCCGATAAGAGCCATTGCCAAAACCAAATTTCAGGGTTTTGTCGAAGATAATTTAAGAGCAGCCAGAGAAAACAATAAGTCACCGGATTTAACCCATTACAGAACGGTAAAAGAAGGCGATACGCTGCCTTTGATGTCTTACAATATTTATGGCGATTCCAAATATTATCTGGAAGTAGCCAGAGTCAATAACATTGTCAATTTCAGAAAATTAGAAACCGGGCAGAAATTATTCTTCCCGCCCTTACAAAAACAAGCCTGATGAACAACAGCGGAGTCATACAAACCAGTAAAAGTGCCGATTTAGTAACGCATAAAATTTTAATTGAAGGAGAAGAATTATCTAAAACCTATCAGGTTAAAAGTATTGTGGTGCAAAATGAGGTCAACCGGATTCCTATGGCCCAGATTGTGCTGACTGACGGAGAAGCTTCGCAAAGGGATTTCAAACTGAGTAATGAAGACTTACTGATTCCCGGCAAAAAAATTGAAATAACGGCAGGTTATCATAATGATGAAGAAACGATTTACAAGGGAATTATCATTAAACATTCTATTAAGATAAAAAACAGTGCTTCGCTGCTCATTGTTGAATGTAAAGATGAAGCTGTAAAACTTACGATTGGCAGAAAGAGCAAATATTTTTATGATGTAAAAGACAGTGAAGCTTTTGAAGAAATTATTGGCGCTTATGGACTTGACAAAGACGTAGAAGCTACCAATTTCAGTCATAAAGAACTGGTTCAGTACCATACCTCCGACTGGGATTTTATAGTCTCAAGAGCACAGGCCAATGGTAAACTCTGCTTTGTCGAAAATGGAAAAATAACCATCAGTAAACCCAATGTAACCGCATCTTCGGTTGAAACTGTCACTTTTGGAGCCTCTTTACTTGATTTTGATGCCGAGATAGACGCCCGAAACCAATTTGCAAAAGTGTCTTCGTACAGCTGGGACTACAGTAATCAGGAACTCGTTGAAATCGAAGCCAATGATCCCGGAATAAGTCTGAACGGTAATCTTTCTGCTTCTGATTTATCGGAAACGATCAAGCTTGAAAATCTGGAATTACGACATGGCGGTGCCATTACAGAAACGGAACTCCAGGACTGGGCCGATGCCAAATTACTTTTTCAGCAGTTATCCAAAATCAGAGGAAGAGTAAAATTCCAGGGGATTCCGGCAGTAAAACCCAACACCATCATTACACTCGAAGGCGTGGGTGACCGCTTTAACGGAAAAGCTTACATAACAGGTGTTTTTCATGAACTAACCGAAGGCAACTGGACTATTGATGCTCAATTCGGGCTAAACCCGGAATGGTTTTCAGAAACTTACGATATCCATACCCCGACAGGTTCCGGTATTATTCCGGCCATAAAAGGGCTTCATGCCGGTATTGTAACCCAGCTGGAAGGTGATCCAGACAGCGAAGACCGGATTCTGGTAAAAATCCCGATCATCAATAATGAAGAACAGGGAATCTGGTGTCGTGTAGCTTCACCCGATGCAGGCGAAAACAGAGGCATTTTCTTCAGACCCGAAATTGAAGACGAAGTAATTATTGGTTTTATAAACGAGGATCCCAATAATGCCATTGTGTTAGGAATGCTGCACAGCAGTGGAAAACCAGCTCCGATAACTGCTTCAGATGACAACCATCAAAAAGGAATTGTAACCCGCAGTGAAATGAAAATCATGTTTGATGATGATAAAAAAAACATCGGAATTGAAACCCCGGCCGGCAAGAAAGTAACCTTAGACGAAGACCAGGGGGTCATTAAAATCGAAGATGAAAATTCGAATGTAATTACGATCAACAGCAGCGGGATCAAACTGGAAAGCGGCGGCAATATAGAGCTTATTGCAACAGGAGATGTTACCATAGAAGGTACCAACGTTTCCCTGAAAGCAAAAGCAATGTTTAAAGCCGAAGGAAATGCAGGAGCCGAAATGTCATCGGCAGCAGTTGCGATTGTAAAAGGAAGTGTGGTACAAATAAATTAAAAATATGGGATTACCAGCCGCAAGAATTACTGATATGCATGTCTGTCCAATGGTAACCGCAACGGTGCCTCATGTGGGCGGACCTATTCTGCCACCGGGTTCCGCAACCGTATTAATTGGCGGGGTTCCGGCAGCCTGTATGGGTGATATGGCAGTTTGTACCGGCCCTCCCGATACGATACTAGGAGGATCGGCAACCGTTTTAATTGGCGGTAAACCGGCTGCCCGTATGGGCGATACTACCGCTCACGGCGGTACTATAGCTGCCGGATGTGCAACTGTTTTAATTGGTTAATTATGGAAAGTGAAAAAGCCTTTTTAGGAACCGGATGGAGTTTTCCGCCGGAGTTTAGGAAAATAACCAAATCTGTGGTAATGATTTCTGATGAAGAAGACATTAAAAGCAGTCTGGAAATTTTATTGTCGACCAAAGTAGGAGAACGCATCATGCTTCCTAAATACGGATGCAATGTCGATGAGCTTCTTTTTAATCCGCTAAACAGAACCTTAAAAACTTTTGTTTCCGAATTAATAAGAACTGCCATTTTGTATCACGAACCAAGAATCGATGTCGAGAAAATTGACATTACCCAGGGAGATGATCTCAAAGGGGAATTACTAGTCATTTTAGACTATAGAATACGAGCAACCAACTCCAGAACTAATATGGTATATCCTTTCTATAAACAAGAAGGAACTAATATTTAAAAGCATTATGTGTAACAACAGCGACCATACAAACGATATATTATTTAAAAGAAATGGCACAGATCAGGGAGAGCGCTTGAACAGTATTCTGGATCCCGGCAATTTGAAGCTCCATGACTTTGATATTGAAGACTGGCTGCTTTTTACCTACAGCTTTGCCAAGCAGGTTAACTTTTTTGACACAAACGACAGCCAAAATGCGGCCGGCAGCTGGCAGGAGATTTTTGAACATTTTGGTACCGTTCCCGGAGTACTTCCTGACCGAAAAGATAAAGCGTACAGTATTCTAAAACAAAATATTTCGGAAACACTCCGCAGTATTGAATTTGAAGGTACCTTAACACCGCATATGACCCTGTTTGTGTGTTTTCTGAAATTACTGGAATTATCTCAGGCCCGTTTCAACTTAATTACCAAAAAGCACCTTGACTTTTTTTATAAAGACATTTTACAAATTGAAAAACTTCCTGCCAAAGCAGATAAAGTCCATGTTATTTTTGAACTGGCCAAAAAAAGCACCGAAGAACAAATCGTGGCTGAAACCCAGTTAGATGCCGGAAAAGATGCCGAAGGCCGAAGACTTATTTATAAAACCACCGAAGAGTTAGCAGCCAATAAAGCCCGGATTGCACAGCTGAAAAGTGTATACAACGACATTAAACTAGGAGAAATAAAAGCCAGTGAAATTGCCAATTCGCTGGACGGAAAAGGAGAAAATCTTAAAGAAGAATCCAAATACTGGCTGCCTTTTGGATATACTTCCGGAGAAACAAAATATACCGAACTGGAAGCGGCACGCCTTGGTTTTGCCATAGCTTCTCCGTTACTGCAATTAAAAGAAGGCGAACGAAATATTGCGGTTACCATCACATTTAATGAACCGTTTACTTTTGAATCCGGTGGCATAACCGTAAATGAACTCGCCAGCAATATCAGTGTTTACAGCAGCGGCGAAAAAGAATGGCTGGGTGCATTCCCGCTTATCGAAACAGCAGGTACATCCGGTATTTCTGGAAACCAGTTAAAACTTGTATTCCAGATTCCAAAAGATACTCCGGCCGTTGTCAATTATGATCCAAAAGTACTGGGAGAACATTTTTCAGATACGCTGCCTGTGGTTCGCTTTTTAATTCATACCGAAAATAAAAGAGGACATTATTTGTTTAGAAATCTGGTGACCAAAACAGTCAGCAGTATTCAGGTAAAAGTAGACGTAAAAGATGTTACTTCTTTAGAACTGGAAAGCGATACCGGTATATTAAATGCCGAAAAACCTTTTTATCCTTTTACAACACAGCCTACCAAAGGTTCTTCATTTCTGATTAACTATCCTGAAATCTTTTCAAAAAAATGGAAAAACATTGAGGTCAGCATCAACTGGAAAAATACGCCCTCCTCTTTTAAAACCCATTATGACGCCTATAAAACAAAATACCTTAATACCATTAGCAGAACTATTTTCCTTCAGGGAATGTTTATTGAGGAAACCGTAAAATTACCAACGGCCAACCAGCCCGAAGATCCAAAACCGGCCGAAACTATCGCAGCAGATACAACCGGAAGAACTAATCTTACCCTAAATACAAATACGGCAGACCTTATTGTAGAATCAGATGCTTATTTTAAGGCGACTGTTTCTATATTAAATAAAGAAAACTGGGAAAATAAAAGTACCAATACCGTTTTGTTTTCGAATACAAACGGCGTATACCAGACAGCGTTTTCAATCGCTGATCATAATTATGAAATTGGCAAGAGCGGGCCAATCCGGTTAACGCTCAACCAGTCTTTACTGCATTCTTTATATCCTAAAATATATACCCTTGCCGTAATGAGTGAAAATCCGGAAACCCTTATTCCAAATGAAGCTTATACGCCTTTTGCAGAAACTATCAGTTTAAATTATACAGCCGAAGAAACGGCCGTTTTTACAAACCAGACTGAAGAAGAATATGCCGCAGAACGCATAAAACTGTTTCAGGAAGGACCTTTTGGACAGAGTGAAGAACATTCGTATTTAAAAAAACGAGCCATTCAAAAAGGAATTCTTAACCCCAACAGTGCCATTAACAGCCGTATTGTTCCTGATTATTGTAACGGAGGTGAATTTTATATAGGACTGGAAGAAGCAGAAATAACACAGCAGGTTTCTTTACTGATACAAATACTGGAAGGAAGCGAAAACCCGCTGGCTGAATCGTTTACAGGAAAACAAAAAGTCGAATGGTTCGTGCTTTGCGATAATTACTGGAAAAATATTGAAAACGAAATTCTGGCTGACTCAACAGATAACTTTTTAAAATCCGGTATTCTCAAATTCAGTATCCCGAAACAGGCCTCTAAAACCAATACGTTATTTCCGGATGGTTTAATCTGGCTAAAGGCAAAAATGCATAAAGCCTACGACGCTGTCTGTAAAGTAATTGATATTAAAACACAGGTGGTTACGGCCGAATTTTTTAATAATGATAATGAATTATCGCATCTCGAAAAAGGACTTCCTGCCGAAACGATTTCAAAACTGGTAACCCGGATAACACAGGTTAAAAATGTTTCTCAGCCTTTTAATTCGTTCAACGGTAAACCGCTGGAATCAGATGAGACCTATTACAAACGGGTGAGTGAGCGCCTTCGTCATAAAAACAGGGCTATAACGCTTTGGGATTATGAGCATCTTATCCTTCAGGAATTTCCAGAAGTATTCAGGGTAAAATGTCTTAATCATACCCATAATGCTACAAATTCATTTTTGTCTCCCGGCGATGTCACCCTTGTAGTGGTGCCCGATATTATAAACAAAAATGTATTTGATCTTTATGAGCCCAGAGTTAGCAAAGCTGTTTTAAACAAAATTCAGAATTATGTAAACAACCTGAACAGCATGCACGTAGAAGCGGTTGTTATTAATCCGGAATACGAAAAAGTGATCATCAAATTAAATGTGAAGTTCTATGCCGAATATGATGAGAACTTTTATAAAAAACAGCTGAATGAAGATATCGCAAAATTCTTATCTCCATGGGCATTTGACACCAGTCAGGATATCCTGTTTGGAATTGAATTACACCGAAGCACCGTAATTGATTACATCGAAAAATTATACTATGTAGATTATCTGGCAGAATTAGAAATGGCCAAACCCGAAGATGGTATCGAATCAGAAAACCCAAATGATCCTGCTTATCTGGCATCACTGGATTTTTTATCTGTGTTATCGCCTTCTAACCCTAAACGAATTCTTGTATCCGTCAAAAACCATATCATTTCTACCGATATCAAAACCTGTAAAGAACCCATTATCCAATCCAAAGAGACATGTCAGTATTAGATTCACCTATCACTATTCCTAAAAAAACGGCTGCTGAGGATGACTTAGATTTTTTCTATCTGAGAAAAAAAGGTATTGAGTACATCGAACAGCTCGGCGGCAGATTATGGACCGATTTTAACTCGCACGATCCCGGCATAACCATACTGGAAATGCTTTGTTACGCCATTACTGATCTGGGCATGCGAACAAATCTTCCTATTGAAAATATTCTGGCTTCGGATCAAACAGACAAAGGAATTCCTTCACAATTTTTTAAAGCTTCAGAAGTACTGCCTGCAAGTCCGGTAACCGCTTTAGATTACAGAAAGCTTTTTATTGATATTGAAGGCGTAAAAAACTGCTGGCCGGCCAAACATAAAAAAACAGTCTACGTAAACTGCAAGGAAGACCAGTTATCCTATAATGCCAAAGATTTTAATGAAGTTCCGAGAGGTTTTAAAAAACAATTTGAACTAAAAGGACTGTACGATCTTTATGTAGATTTTGACAGCAAAAAACCAGCTGAAATTAATAGTGTCAAAGAAAAAATCCGCGAAAAATATCATGCTAACCGAAATCTGTGTGAGGATCTGGTTAACATCATAAAAGTCGACGAATATCCTGTAAAAATATGTGCCAGTATTGAAGTAGACACTCAGGCCGATGAAGAAATGGTACATGCACTGGTATTAACGGCCTTAGATGGTTATTTATCGACTACGGTAAATTTTTACTCGGTTAAACAAATGATGGATAAAGGCTATTCTACTTTAGAAATTTTTGACGGACCGGTTTTAGAACACGGCTTTATAGATACCAAAGAACTAATCGAAGCAGACCTGACCAGTGAAGTACGGTTATCCGATATTATAAAACTGATCATGAATGTTCCGGGCGTAATAACCATCAAAGACATCTCCCTTGGGAATTGCGGCGAAAGTGATCAGAATTTAAACGAATGGCTGCTATGCCTTAAAGAATATCAAAAACCTGTTATCTGCAATAAAAGTGTTTTTAATTATAACAAAGGGGTACTGCCGTTAAATATTAATAAAGAACAGGTCGCTGTGTATCTGGAAGAAATTAATGCCGAAAAAGAAGCGGCCATCACTTATTCCAGCCAGCATAAAGAACTTCAGCTGCCCAATGGAAGTTACCTCCAAATAGACCGTTATACCACTATACAAAACGATTTTCCGGATACGTATGGTATCGGGGAAACCGGTCTTCCTTCTGAAGCTCCTGCAGCCAGAAAATCCCAGGCCAAACAGTTAAAAGCCTATCTTTTATTTTTTGATCAGATTCTGGCAGGTTATTTTAAACATTTAGGAAAGGTTAACGAAATACTTTCAGTAAGCGGCAGCCTTACCAAAACTTTTTTTACACAGGCTGTAAAAGATATAGAAGGCCTTAGCGAACTGGTAACGCATTATCCCGAAAACAACGATGACTCTCTGACTGAGATTCTCTTCAGACAGTTTGATAATAATATCGAAAGACGCAACATTATTCTGGACCATCTTCTGGGGCGTTTTGCCGAACGTTTTTCAGAATACGTTTTTATCAACAAAAGTATCTACGGCAGCGCTACGGACGAAGTCGTACTGAAAAACAAAGAAGATTTTTTAAAAGATTATAAAATTGTAAGCAAAAACAGGGGCAGTTCTTTTAATTATTACAAACAGCCGCAAAGTAATCTGTGGAATACGGATAATGTCTCGGGCGTTAAAAAAAGACTGGCAAGGCTTTTAGGCATCAAAAACTACAACAGAAGACATCTTTCGGATTCTTTCGTTGAAGTATATCATTTTATCGATTCAGACAATCAGCTTGTTTACAGATGGAGAATCAGGGACAATGCCGGTAATATCATACTCTCTGCAACAACAGAATATTACGATACTTCTACGGCCAACAGAGAACTCTATTTTGCTGTACTGCAGATTATACAGACAAGGGAATATAACGTCGAAGAAGCTTTTAAAGCCGGAATTTCAGATCCGCAGGTTATTGATAACATACAAATACACCGGGCCGATTCCGGTAAATACTCCTATGATATCATTAATCCGCTTATTAAAGATGAAAACAATCCTGACCGGATTATTGCCAAACGATACACTTATTACAACACAGCGGAAGAAGTAAAAAAGTCTATTCTGGATTTAATTTATTTTATGAAAGAAGTATTTACAGAAGAAGGGCTGTTTATAGTAGAACATATGATGCTTCGTCCTGACGTTAGTCAGACTACGGTCGACCCGGCTGCTTTTCTGCCTATTTGTACAGATGAATGTAAAAACTGCGAACCATTAGACCCTTACTCCTATCGTGTAAGCATTGTACTGCCCGGATATACCCTGCGTTTTGCCAATACCGATTTTAGAAATTATATAGAAAAAGTAATAAAAGAAGAACTGCCATCGCATGTATTGGCAAAAATATGCTGGATAGGACACCGAAAAAATGAAATCGACAACCCGGCAGAAAATGAACTGGTGCAGTTCGAAAACTCTTACAAAGAATATTTATTTGCTAAAACCCCTCTGAATCAGGAACAACCCGAAACAGAACTCCTAAAATTCATCAATGCCTTTAGTAACCTTAGCAATTTATATCCTACAGGAAGATTATTTGACTGCAGTGACGAAAATGAAAATCAATTCGAAAAAATAATACTAGGAAAAACAAATTTAGGATCACTATAAATACGATTAACCATGTTAGCAAAACTTTCAACCATAACAACCCTGTACCGAAAATTCACTAAAAATCAGGTACTAACAGAAGGACATCTTAACCAGATTGTCGATTTTTTTGATGACCAGGACCGTATTTCCAGGATAGGTCTTAGTGGTGCAGGTATTATTTGCGGCTTCAGGGTTTCCTATAATCAGTCTGCCAAAAACATTTCGATAACACAAGGCAGCGGTATAACTACAGATGGTGATCTTTTTCATTTATATAAAACGAAAGTTAACGGAGGTGAATTCATTGATTTTGAAAATAAAGAATACACCCATTATAAAGTACACGACAATAAAAAAGCCGCTTACAAACCTTTTTTTTACAACGGTACTGAGCAGCTTGAAATTTTTGAACTTTTAACCGCCGAGCAGCTGCTGCTTGACAAAGCAAATACTTTTCCGATAACCAGTCTTAAAACCAATACCGGATTAGAGATAAACGATGCCGTAATACTATTGTACCTCGAAACCTATGAAAAAGATTCCGACCTGTGTGTAAGCCTTTCCTGCGATAATCAGGGTCTGGAAATCATTGGAAATTACAAAGCATTAATAGTCAGTAAAACCGTCGCAGCCCAGATTAACAGCCACGATCAGATCATCAGTAAAATAAACTTTTCCAGTCTTTACTATAAACTGCCCGAACTGGTATCTAACCGTATTGTACTGCAGCCGGAGCATTTCAGCAATTACAACGAAATTAAAAAGAAGTTTACCAGCGGGATCTTTAAGAATAATGTGGTTCCTAAACTTCGTGACGGTTTCGAACTGCTGCTTACAGCCTTACAAATGCCCGTATTACTGGATTCTGTCAAAAAAAATCTGGCACTCCTGTACAATTTTGATGAAAACAATGTTCCGCCGGATTTTCAATACAGATACGACCTCCTTAATGACGTAATTGATACTTATAACGAAATAAAATTCTTATTACCTGGTATGGATGGTGAATTCTGTTTTCCGGACATCAAATCGTTTCCCAAACACCTGATGCTGGGAGAAGTCGTAAAAACCGGACCTTGTTTTGAGTACCGACATTCTTTTTACAAAGCACCACTGCTGACCGGGCAGAATTTAAGCATCTGTAACGATTGTTTACCTCTGGATATTCTTCTTGAACAGGGCAGCGTAAATACCATTTCCGAATTTATTGTGGATCTGGAAGGTAAAGATGCTAAAATTTGTTACGGCAAAAATACCGATGTACAAAAATTAAACAGCCTGATAAAACGCTCTGCACAGCTTTTAGCCAATTACAATGTAAATTACAATTATATCAAAATTACCCCAAGTTTTGAATTGGGTCTGTTAGGAAAAAAAGCCATCCCATTTTACAATAATGTGGGCAATCATCTTATAGAACTTTGGGACTACGAAAAAACAGCCATTGCACAGCAGCGCAATAACAGGAGTTATCACGACAATCTTTTAAATACCAAACGACCGCTTGAACTCCTTTCTGATCATAATTTTTACAGAATTGAGGGACATCAGGGCAGAAATTACAAAGAGGCTTTAAAAATTATCCAGACCATCAGACGTCAGCATGGCTTAGGTTTTAATGTCGTGGTTTTAGGTGTAAAAGCTTCCGAAGCCAAGGAAACTGTAGAAAACTTCACTTCTTATTACCTCAACAAAAATCACGGTTATGAACACAAAGCAGGTGTAATACCCGGCGGAACGTTTGTAATGATTTATATAGAAGACGAATACGCTCCATATCCCTACTACGGTTATGGTTATCCATATGAACATCCACAGTCCAGATCGCTGGCCGGTGATTTTGAAAAAGACGGCGATAATGGAGAATCTGTCATTTTAAATCCTGTCATTGCTGATTTCAGTCTGCCGTATTTATGCTGCGATGATAATTTCATTTCCCTTTCTTTACCAATAACCAAATTGTGTTTTGATGAAACATCATCTTACTTCCCATTTCACGTAACCCCGGCAGGAGGCTTTGTAAAAGCGGACGTAGACAGTGATTTAAACGGCGGAGTGACCAAAAATCAATACGGGGAATTTGTTTTCGATCCAAAACTGGTAAGTGAAGAACTCATCGGAGTGCCTATATCTTTTACAGTAAACAATATTGACACCAAATGTAAAGTCACCATTTTTAGAAAACCAAAATTTGATTTCACTTTTGTCATTACCCAAACGCCTGAAAAAAATGAAGTAACTGCTGCCTTTACAATTACCGGAGAGAATCAGTCCGGAATGAAATACACCTGGGATTTTGGCGATGGCAGCGATGCGGTAACCGGTACAGATACAAAACTAAAACACGTGTATAAATACGAGCAGCCCGCTAAAGCCAGTTATAATTTTCCGGTTAAAGTTACCGCTGACAACGGCAATTGTAGTTTTCAGGTACAGCATTCTGTAATTTTTGAAATTACCGACATAAAAATCAGCCTGGACACCAAAACAATCTGTCGAAATGATATAATACCGCATGTTTTTACTATTGAACCTAAAGGCGTAAAAGCTGTTTTAACCGGCGACGGTGTTTCTAAAAATGAAAACGGTGAATATGTATTTATTGGAAATAATGTCCCTGCCGGCGTTGATAAAGTTACCGTAATGGTAAACGGAAAAGCTTCTAACCTTATCATAACCCTTGCAAATCCGCCAAAAGCATCCTTTAGTTATACTGTAAAAAACAGTGAACTGATACTAACCAACAATTCTACAGATGCCGAAAGATATGTATGGACGATTGCAGAGGAAAAGGTAGAAACCGACTCTATACTGCCTATTACAAGACCTGTTTCACTTTATAACAGTACCGCTATAAAAGTAGCGCTTTCTGCCTTAAACAAAAGATGCGGCGAAACGGTAGATGCCAAAGAAGTGATTCTGACCGAAAAAGTGATCGTAAACAGCTGCCTTAAAAATGCCGCAGCGTTCCTTAAAAAAGCGATAAGCGGTTTTGAAAACATACAAAAACAGCCGGAATTAGAAAAATTCAGTCCGGAGACTCTTTCGCTTATTAAGGAAATCGAACGACAAACTGCCATTGTAAATAAAGATACTGCAGCTTATATTAATGGCGATTTTAACCATCTGCTGGTAGAAATGTTTACCGCTGTGATTTACAGTAATCTGCTGCTGGCTGTTAAAAATTCACAAACCGAAGAAGAAAAAACAGTCTTAAGTTTCCTTACAGAAACCCATATTTCACTGTTCTATATTATTCTGAAATGCCAGCCACAGGAGAATCTTGAAAAAATCGAAAAGCAGATTATTACCATTACAGGCCGTTTTGATACACTGCTCAAAAGTTATATAAGAATCAAGTATAATACAGATCCTAACGGAACATTAAAAGAATTCCTTTCCGGTCTCAGAACTCCGTTTAAAAACATTGCCTTTATTCTGGAGGCCATCGAAGTACAACTAAGCAGTTTAAGTTAAATGCAGACCACTGAAAGACATATTATCAATACATTATTCCTTGAGGTCAATACCCGGTCAAAAGAAAAGGCTTATTATCTTAAGGACCATATCGATACGTTTCTAAAAGAAGAACTTTTTCCTCTTTTAGAAACCTATTTTGATACGTACGATAAAAAACTGCCTGCAGACAGCAGTTTTCAGATCGAAAAACTAAACCTTGATCTTTCGGTCGCTTCAGATTTTAATTTTGAAAGCATCAAACACGACATCATTAATCAGTTTCAAAAACAAATTGAAAACCATATAGAACATGGTTTTTCAGAAACAAAACAATATCAACTGGTTAAAAGCGGGGAAAAAAGTATGAACGAGTTTTTTCTCTTTCTTGAAACAGGAACTCATCCGTGGTGGACAGCTTCAAATAATATCCTGAGTGTCGAACATGAAGAGGAATTTAAAGAAATGATCCATGATAAAACCTTCAGTCTAAAACTGCGAAACGTACTTGAAAAACCTCAGATTAGAGCCCGGTTTATCAAACAATTGTCAGATAACCAGATTTATGGTATACTGAAAAAAACACTGTCTTTAGAATTAACTGACCACAAAATCAATACTGAAATTACTAAAAACATCAAACACACTATAGAGAATATCATTTCAAAATCAAAACTGGGCTTAAAACAAAGAAATTTAATTTGGGATATCATTCTTTTACAGCTGTTAAAACACAATGACACTATCCTAAAAGAGAAATTAATCCTTTTGATTACGTCTTTACTTCCCGTTGGAAAATACAATCCCGAAATTATTTCAGAACAGACCGGTTTATACCTCGCTGGCAAATCTGTTTTCACGGTAATAAGCCGTCTTGAAAATGAAATTAAAACCCTAAAAACTCTTTTTGAACAGAAAGCTTTGAAAAAACTTTCGGAAAGCAGTCAAGAGGAAAACCTAAAATCAACTATTGATCCAAAAGAAAATCCAGCAGAAAGTGCTGGTACTGAGAAAACGGTAAAACCAGACTCCGTTTTCGAAAATAAAGAAACCAAAACCGAAGAAAATAATTTCAGCACTCTACTACCTCAGCAGTCCGAAAATAACAAAACAAACCAACTGAGCCCTGTTTCAGGAAATAAAGACGAGGCGGCAGAAGCAGAAAGAATACTGGCCTCTTTACTTTCAGAGGAAACGGTAATTCCCCAGATTCCTGCTGTACATTACGTTAATAATGCCGGATTGATACTCGTGCATCCTTTCTTAAAACAGCTCTTCGAAAATTGCCAGCTGCTAAAAAAAGATAAAAGTATCGCAGATAAAGAAATGGCGACACATCTTTTACATTATATCGCTGTCGAAAAAGAACAGGATTATGAAAACGAAATGCTCTTTGAAAAAGTATTATGCGGTATTCCCGTTAACCAGACTATTAACCGAAACATTGTATTACCGGAAGAATTCAAAAAACATGCTGACGAAATGCTTCAGGCAGTTTTAGACAACTGGCCTGTTATGAAAAAAGCTTCGTTCGCCCTGTTACGAAATGAATATTTACAAAGACCCGGAAAAATAATCCTTACTCACGAAAGCCCCAAAATTATTTTAGAAAGAAAAACGCAGGATATACTGTTAGAAAAAATCAAATGGAATATAGGAGTTGTAAAGCTGGTATGGCATGACAAAATCATTTTTGTAGACTGGTAATTAGACAAACATATGGAAACTGAAAAAAACACCTTTTTGAAAGAGGATGAAAAAAACATCTTCTACGAACAGAAACAGGCCATCAAAAATATTTTTGAAAAGCTCGATTTGTCAAAAATCGCTTTTGTAGGCGGCATAGCAGATTATCTCAACCTCCGGACATATTATGATATGCCGGTAAATGATATTGATATCATTTATGAAAATGAAGAAGACCTGCTGCCAATTAAAGAAAATGACGGCCTGACACGATATTTCAGCCGATTTTACAATATAGGCGGAGACGTTTTAGTATCAGAATATTTCATCAACAACAGAAATGTCCATACTGATTATTACAAAAGAAACTTTTCAAAAATACAGCTGACACAGTCTCCCCTTTTAGGTACCCTGGTATGGCATGCCGATTTTAACGAAATGAAAACATTTCATAACATTCAGATCCCAGAAGTAACCTCAGAGGCAATGGGTGAAAAATACGAATGGAAAAGACTTTATAAACATAGTAAAAAAGCATCACTGTATAATAATGTTTCCTATCTGGAAGAAAAACAACAGCTTCACACCTTAAAAAAATAATGTATGGAAGAACCAAGAATCATATACAGTCTGGATGCATTTCCTCTTATCAATAACCGCTGGCAGATGGGCAATAAACTTAAAGAAACCATTTACATGACGGCTTTAAGCATTTTATACAGCCATTTATGGTACAAAGACATTGAACTCTACGCAGATGAAACGGCTTATAAATTTTTATACATGCTGCCCTGCAGGGTCACGAAAGTAACCAACGAACAAAACAAGGAATTATGGATGAAATCTAAAATACATGCGATAGAAAAACAGACAAAACCTTTTGTCCATCTTGATACCGATGTGTTTATCAAAAAGAAAATCAATTTTGATTTCGATAGTGTTATCCTTGAAAGAAAAGAATGTGGTTACGAAATACACTATAAACCGCAGATTGATTTTTTCAATCAGTACACTAAAGACATCCCTTACTGGCATCCCGGTCTGGGACATTCTTTCAGCTGTGGTGTATTAGGATTTAACGATCTTGCCCTTCGCAGTAAATTCGTAGATGCCTATTATGAAATAGAAACTGTTTTTACTGCTCATCGAGACGAATTTACGCCCTTAAAACAACTTGGTTTTGAACCCTGCATCGTAATTGAACAGTACAATCTGGCTTCTCTCTTACACTATAACAATATTACCCCAACATTACTGCTTAAAGGAAGAAACATAACCGAGCATAGCAAATATGCCGGTGAAATGGGATACAGCCATTTATTTGGTATTAAAAAGTATAAAAAAGACATTATAGAAGAAATAGAATATCGATTGTTTAAAATATTTCCGTACTGGTATGCGCAAATAAAGACCGAACTCGAAAAACACCAGATTATTTCAAAAGAAGATGCACGCTTCCAAACCATGCTGGCATCATAAACAGTATTTCTGATCATCTAAAAAAGATTTGTTTCAAATAGTAAAACAAAGAAGTCATGAGAACTTTAGAAAATAAAAAACCGGTTATAAACGCTTCTTCTCCCTTTTTTGAACCCAAAATTCAAAAAAAACTGACCACAGGAACTCCAGGGGATAAATACGAAGCTGAAGCTGACAAAGCAGCCGATAAGGTGGTCAACAATGCAGCTTCCGGCGGACTTTTACAATCAAAATCAGAAGAAGAAGTACAGCAAAAACCAATCTCTGAAACTATTTCTTCTGTTCAGACCAAAGAAATGAAAAAAGAAGAATCCGTACAGAAAAAGTCTGACAAAAAAGAAGAAGAAAAACCGGTACAGAAAAAAGAAAAGGAAGAAGAGAAACCGGTTCAGAAAAAATCCGGGAAAGAGGAAGAAAAACCAGTTCAGGCTAAATGCGATGAATGTGAAAAAGAAGAAAAAGCCCAGAAAAAAGAACAAAAAGAAGAGGAAAAAGCCGTTCAGAAAAAAGAGCAGAATTCTGATACGGAAATACAGGACAATAGTCTCGAAGAAAAACTTGACCGTTCTAAAGGAAACGGGGCCGGTTTAGACAAGAAAACCAAAAAGGAAATGGAATCTGGTTTTGGTGCCGATTTCAGTAAAGTAAAAATTCACACCGACAGTAATGCTGTTCAAATGAGCCGTGAACTGGGAGCTCAGGCTTTTACAAATGGCAATGATGTGTATTTTAATAAAGGAAAATACAACCCTGATTCGAAAGAAGGGAAACATTTACTCGCACACGAACTAACTCATACCATTCAACAGACCGGAGCTGTTCAAAAATCAACAGATCCTGATGCCGGTGCTTCTGAAGATTTGGAAGCTGCCCGTTTTAAAGGTGATTACAAACTGGAACAAACACACGATAATTTAGATCGCCTGGCGGTGGGTTCAAAAGGAGAGTCTGTACAAAAAGTGCAATCCGGTTTAATGGATCTTGGTTACCAGCTCCCGAAATTTGGTGCCGATGGTGATTTTGGCAGCGAAACCAAAGCCGCTGTTCTGGATTTTCAATCAGACAACGGACTGACTTATGACGGAATTGTCGGAATTCAGACCATGGGACGCTTAGACGATATTTATGTGGGCAAAGGAAATGGTAAAAAGAAAAAAACACCCAAGAAAAAGGATTGTGACTTGTTTAACCGCTTCAAATTTTCATCGGAGCCAGCCCATATTGAACCTTTAAACCCGACTAAAGACTGTAAGTCCTTTTCTATCACTTTAACAACGGCCAAAAACAAAAGTGAAAATGCCTGTCCGGTATACAACGTAGTGATTTTAGATTCTTCCGGTAAAGCCGTCAGAGGTCCAATGAACATCAATGTTGGCGGGACTTTCTCTTTTAATTTCACCGCTGCAAAAGCAGACAAATTCAGCATGGTTATTTCAACACCTCAATCATGCGGAGAAAATGCTTTTTCCGGAAAAGGAACCAAACACAGACAATAAAACCAAAATAACAAAACGATTATGGGAGCTTTCAGCCAAAAATCAAAACCAAATCCTTCTACCCCTTCCGCCTTTAGTCCGAGAAGAGGCGAGGATTTTTTTGGTGTGCAGGCGAAGCTCAATATTGGAAAATCCAATGATAAATATGAAGTCGAAGCTGATAAAGCTGCCGATCAGATAATCGCACAAAAACAAAATACGGTTTCAGAACCTTTCTTTAGTCCGCCTCATCCAGTTCAGAAAAAAGCTGACGAACCAGCAAAAAAAGAAGAAACTGAAAACACCGCACAGGAAAAGCCTTTAGCCGAATCTATCACACCGGTGGTACAGTTAAAAACAGAAAAAGAAGAAACCATACAAAACAAAACCGAAAATACAATACCGGAAACTTCTAAACCTGTTGAAAAAACCACTGTTCCAAAGCCATTACTGCAGCCAAAGAAAACCGAGGATGAAATTCAGGCTAAAGAGGAAGAAGAAATACAGGCCAAAGAAGACGAAAAAGAACTGCAGATGAGTGCCTCTGCAGATGCCAATCCTTCCGAAAACTCTAATCTGGAAAGCAATTTAAATCAAAGTAAAGGCGGCGGATCTCCTTTGTCAGGATCTGTAAAAAACGAAATGGAATCCGGTTTTGGCGCCGATTTCAGCAAAGTAAAAATCCATAACGATTCGAATGCTGTCCAGATGAACAAAGAATTAGGTTCACAGGCATTTGCAAATGGTAATGATATTTATTTTAACGAAGGCAAATACAACCCGGCTTCAACAGCGGGGAAACACTTATTAGCACATGAATTAACCCATACTGTACAGCAGGGTGCCAGTAGCGTACAGCCTAAAATGATTCAGAAAACTGCCGCTCCCCCTGCCTCCGCTACGCCAGTACCGGCAACAAATGAAAGCGTTTCCCTGCAGACTGCATCATTTACACCTACAGAAGCAATAGGAGCACAAATTGAAGCAGCCGGAAACAGAGGGGCAGATGTAAACGTAACCTTTGGTCAATGGGCATCAGGTACTATCAAAATGAAAAAAAATACCGATGGTACCTATAACACAAAAGACAACAGACAAAGTATTAATCTCGGCATCAGTTATTTAAGCCCCTTTAGCAGCGTAAACATAACCCCGGTTCTGGCTATTCAGGTCGAAAATGATACAATATCGGGTTATATTACCGTAAAAACCGGAGACCGCTTAATAGGAAATCCGGCAGGACTCATCAATGCCATTAAAGACCATAGCGAAACCTTTGGCTGGGCAGGTATTGATGTAACCAGTGTTCCTAATATCCAAAACAGCATCGAAGGAGGAAATCTGACCTTAACCGCAAACGGAATTCCTGTACAGCTGGGCGGCTTTGTAAATGGGTCGCTTGATTTTGGGCTTCAGGGTGAAAATATCACTTTCAGAGCCAGCGGAACTATTGAAGTCCCTAATTTAAATCCGGCCCAAATTACAATTGAACGCAATGCTGAAGGGAATATAACAGGTGAAATTGACCTGGCTGTAAATATGGCCAATTTTAACGGAAGTATCCATGCCGCATTTTTAAATGGAACTTTCGACATAAGAGGAACAGTAGGTTACCAAACCGAAAAAATAAGCGGACAGGTAACCTTATTAGTTACAGATGCCGCTACTGCCAGAAATGCCGCTTTAAGTCAGCTGGATCCTTCTCAGATCGATGAAAGCGCCAGAGCATCAAATGGCGTTCCTGAAGCCAACAGCGGACCAACTCCCGGACCAAGAGCCATGGCCGGATGGGGAGAAGTTGATTTTAGTTTTACAGAATGGATGACCGGAAAAGCGATGGTCATTATCGATAATGAAGGCCATGTGACTATTCATGGCGAAATTACACCGCCTGCAGAAGTTGAACTGTTTGCACAGCGGGATTATATCAGAGAAATATTTACAGTAGAAGTCCGCACAATGTATGGTGTTCCTCTAGTAGGGAATGTTTTTCTGTTTGCCAACATTGGACTCGAAGCACTTGCTAAAATTGGTCCTGCTAAAATTTATAACATCAGAGCTGTCGGAACTTATTCTACGGATCCTGCTGTATTTAATGACTTTAGCCTTTCGGCTTCTTTTAACATGTCTATGTTTGCCGGACTGCGTTTAAGAGCAGAAGGCGGCTTGGGTGTTGAACTTTTAGGACACGACATAAAAGTAGGTGTCGGAGTCAATGCACTGGCCGGAATCAGAGGATATGTTGATGCGACACCAACGATAGGCTACCGTGAAACCGCTTCTCCGGAAGCCGGAAGACAAGGAGAATTTTATATTCACGGGCATGCTGAAATGGCCGCACAGCCTTTTCTGGCACTGGGCGGAGACTTGTTTGTTGAATTAGACAGCCCGTGGTGGTCACCTGCTCCTGATGATAAATGGACCTGGCCGCTGGGCGAGCTGGAATATCCTCTGCCTGGTGAGTTTGGTATTGGTGCCGATGTTGATTATGTTTTAGGTTCCGATCAATTACCGGAAGTCGAATTTGCTCCGGTTGATTTCAACTCCGATAAATTCATGACCGATTTAATGAACGATCATGTACCACCTGCTCAGTCAACAAATGCAGAACATCCGGCAGAATTTCAGGAAGGAGCCGCCGGAGGAACCGGAAGTGAAACACCTCAGGTTACCGACTCCGCCGGAAATCCTCATGCAGGAGAAACCGGAACACCTCCTGGTGCCGATGCGCCGCCAAATCCTCCTACTCCCGAAGTATTAAGACACTGGGGAACTGGTTTAGAAGCCCTGCGCAGTCTGGCCACAGAATCAGAACAAAGTCCGCTGAATGAAGAACAAATCCATTCAAGGTTAGATATCATACGAACACGAAACCACTTTACGAGACTTACTGCGGCCCGAAGCGGACAAAACTGGAACATTCATGCCGAAATGCCAAATATTAACAACAACAATACCCCAATTACAGTAAAAGCGGCTCCGGCTGCAGAAGGCGCAGAATCTGGCAGAAACGCTGATATTCCGGCTATTGTAGGATTACAACATGCTGTAAATGTTGACGGAGGCCACAATCTTAAAATTGAAGGGACCGTTGAACGTGTTGAAATTAATGTTTACAGCGATAAACAAACCTTAAATCAGCTCTTAAATAACAAACGACAGGAAATACATGAGGCCAGGGAATCAGATGCTGAATATCCTGCCAAATCAAGAGCCATTGAGAATTTATTCAGAGAGAAAAATGTACTGGGAACCAATATTGGCAGTTACAAAAGAGCTGTAGACAGCGCTTACCTGGCCGGACATGGCAATGAGCCTGTTCGCCTTGCTTATGAAAATATACGAACCAATCTGACTAATATTGCCACAGATCTGGCTGTAATAGGCGTACTGGAACACCGAATTGAACTGCCTGTATCTCATGTTGAATTTGACACCGATACCCAGGGAAGAGCTTATATACTGAGAGCTGCTCCTTTAACAAAAATTCCGGGCAATACCAGAGGTTCCACCCCAACCAATGATCCGAAAGGCTGGTCGAACATACCAGTTTCATTACGAAGCAGCGGTCAATGGGTAAGAGCACACCTTTTAAATCACAGGTTACATGGTCCGGGAACAGCTCAGAATTTATTTCCTGGTACACGAGATATGAATTTAAGAGATATGGAAAACCAGATTGAGCATTTTGCCAAAGAAGCGGTATGGGATAATAATCAGATCTTATATTACAATGTTGATGTTTCCTATGGTAATACAGGAGTTTTTGAAGATATCCCGAATATAGTTTCTATGAGCTATGGATTATATGATACCGAAACCAGACAAAGAGGTGCGGCTGTAAAATCCTTACGTTTCACACAATCTCCTCCTTCTGCAGTTGTACAGGTAACCGTAAATAGTTCCTCATCCAGTGCCCTGAATGAAAAAGCAGTCAGCGCAGGGGTAACCGGAATGTCCGGCTTCTTTGACAGGCTGGTAAGAGCAAGACCATCCGGTGGTTATCAAAATCTTATTCAGGTCAGAAATGCAGTATCAGCAGCGTATACAGATCAATCAGCCTTTATGAGTGCCTATACCAAATTTAATGACCTTATAAATTCTAATACATTACAATATGACTGATTTTAAAAAATTATTTTCATGGACTTTAATTGAAGAGATCGGCAATGCTTATACTCACGAAATCCTTATTAAAACACCGGTAACCGTGGCATTACCTCCTAAAGAATTAAAAACAGAACTGAGTATTGACCATTCCATTTTGGAATTTTACAAACAGACTTCCCGGCTTGAAGTAGCATGGGAATTAACAGACACGCCTGACAATACGGAACCTTTTCAAAAAGATGAATTTTTAATTGAAAACTATTTCAAAAAAGAGTACTCCTGGCCTTTCGTAAAAGAACTGTTAAGCGGTTACATCAACATTACTTCTTCTGATTTTATTTTCGACAAGGAGTACAATGACAGTCAAACCTTTACACATACTTTAAATACCCTTAAAATAACAGATACGTTTTTTGCTTTTGATATCCAGAGTTCTCTTACTGCCTGTTTTAAAAAGACAGACAATAAGGTTCTGGATACCATCTGGCTTATACATACGGATGCGAACCAGATTTATGACATGAAAATTGGCATAGAAGAATACCTGAACCTGGCGTATCAGGCAAAATGCCTTAAAAACTGGCAGCTGGCCTACTTATTTGGCAAAAAAGTTCCGGAAAATGAACTTTTGATGCGTTTTATTCCTTTTATCTTCAGTCATATTAAAACTGATCTTTCATCATTTGAAAAACACCACTTATGAAAAATATCAAAGCATTACTCCAATATCAGTTTGAAATTCAAATGGATAAACTTTTTGGTAATGAAATTCAAAAAGAAGTACCTGTCTATGCCGTAGATAAACGTTCTTTTGTCGAACACTTTGTTATCGAAAATAAGCTTCCTCAAATTGAAATTTTAATATTGGGACTGGCATTGATCCCGCACGTCCATCCCGAGTTTTTATCTTCCCTGGTGGCAGATTACCTGCCTGATGGCGGAGAACTCCCTGAATTTGGCGGTATTAAATCCAAAAACCACCGCGGAATTTTACCAACAGGCGAAACGGCCCAGTTTTTAATTGCCGGAAATGATCTCGACAGTCGGATTTCCTTTTACAATTATCTGCACAATCAGTCTTTTTTATATCAAAAAGGAATTATCAAATTAGAAACTGTTCCTTACGGAGAACCCAAACTCAGCGGTTTACTGGTTCTGGAAGACGAGTATATCGAAAAATTCATGACCGGAAAAATCCTGAAACCAAAAATGAGCAGTATTTTTCCGGCGCAGCTGATTGAAACACAGTTAGACTGGGATGATCTCGTACTTAATACCAGCACTTTAAATCAGATTAAAGAAATAGAAACCTGGCTTAAGTTTAATGACATCCTGCTAAATGAATGGGATATGAAATCCAAAATAAAACCCGGTTTCAGGGTGATGTTTTATGGTGCGCCCGGAACCGGGAAAACACTCACGGCCTCACTTCTGGGAAAATACACCCAAAAAGATGTATATAGAATTGATTTGTCGATGATCATCTCTAAATATATTGGCGAAACCGAAAAAAACCTTTCTTCGCTGTTTGATAAAGCTGCCGATAAAGACTGGATTCTCTTTTTTGATGAAGCCGATGCCGTTTTCGGGAAAAGAACCAACGTAAGGGATGCCCATGATAAATACGCCAATCAGGAAGTTTCGTACCTGCTGCAGCGTATCGAAAACCATCCGGGACTGGTCATTCTGGCTTCTAATTTTAAAGCCAATATTGATGCTGCGTTTACAAGGAGATTTCAGTCTATAATTGAATTTGAAGTTCCTTCCCATACCGAACGCCTGCAATTATGGAAAAACAATCTGCCTAAAGGGAAAAAAATCGCAGAAGACGTAAACCTGAACGAGCTTTCAAAAAAATACGATATTACAGGCGCTAATATTGTAAACATTATTCAGTATGCCTGTCTAAAAACACTGGAAGATCAAAACGAAAGTATTCATCTTAACCACCTGCTCCAAGGCATCAAAAAAGAATATGCAAAAGAAGGAAAAATGATGTAACAGGTGCTGTTTACGGTTTTTCACTTATCCTGTAAAAAAGCCTTCTGTCAATAGAAATAACAATCTCAGACAGCATTTCAAATCTGTACTTCATCAGGTATAACAACAACTTTAATAAAATTCATAATTTTCTAAACCTCTGTTTATTCTTAAGCATGAATAGTTTTAGCTGACTTACAAGATTTAAAAAATGTATAGGCTCTTTTTTCGGCATAAGAATACATAGAATTACGCAGTGGAAAAGCACAATGGCCGCCATACTTTGGAGTTTCCAGATAAACATAATCACTGTCCTGTGCAATCGCTCTTGGATAACATCTTTCACCCAAAAAAGGATCATCGAGCGAATTGATAATCAAAACCGGAACGGTTATATCTTTCAGTGAAAATTCAGGTGAAACTTGCTGGTAATAGTCATCACGGCTGGCAAAACCATGCAGCGGTGCTGTAAAATAATGATCTACTTCATCGAAAGAAGAAATAGTATCAATCTGATCACGGTTTATAAAATCAGGAAACTGGGCTGCTTTGTACCGCAGTTTCTTTTTAATATCAATGGTAAAATTCTTTAAATACACCCTGTTAAAACCCTGTTTCAGAATAGCTGCACTTGTGGCAATGTGAGTTGGTACCGAAATAGAAACCCCTGCTTTGACACGTTCATCAATTTTTGTCCAGCCAAAATAATTCAAAAGCTGCACACCTCCCATTGAATACCCAATCAGATATACCTCTTCAAATCCTTTTCGCAGAACAAACTGCACCACTTCATCCAGATCGTCTACCGCACCGTGATGATAGAGCCTCGGCAGCCGGTTCATTTCGCCGCCGCAGGTACGGTTATTCCATGCAAAAACAGAAAACCCTTTTTGTTGAAAATAATCTGCACAGCTGTTATTGTAAGTTCTTCGGGAATCTCCTTCCAGACCATGACATAAAATAACGGCTTTTTTGGGGTCATTGATCAAAAAATCAATAGTAATGAAATCCCCGTCCTTCAACTCATGTTTTTCCCTTGTATATCCCGGAACTTCAAACTTTTTAAACAAAGCGGCATAAATAGTCGAGAAATGCCTGTTCCGATGCATAATCGAAGGAAAATTATATTCTGATTGTTCAATTATAGGCATAATGGGAAAAATTTGCTGGTACGTAATACAAATCTAAGAAATCAAACAATATGTAGTTTAAAACTGTCTTTTTTTATTTCTTTTTTGTACACTAAGTTCAAAAGTTTTTTTTTGGGAAACGATCCCTAAATATTTTTTTACAGAAAAAAATAACCTGTTTTTAAAATAAGGTATTTCTTTCAGCACTAAAAAACAAGTAAAAATACCTACTTATAAATCAACTATTTACCGTAAATTTAAACAACATTTTAAAAACGTCCTTATCTGCCGAAAACCATTTGTATAATAACAGCATTTTTAAGTTTTATTAGTGAGCAATAAATAATTAAAAAACGAAGGTTATGAGAATTGGAATTATTGGAATCAGCAATCTTATTATGGAATTAGCCTGCCGTTCTTCTCAGGCCGGATTTGAAGTAATTGTAAACAATCCCAGAGGCAGCAGTCTGATTAGGGATGTAGTTGGAAAAATGGGATCCAATGTTAGTCTTGGGTCTATAGAAGAGGCAGCGGCTGCTGATATAATACTGCTCTTCGTCCCTAAAGATGACCTGGAACGGGTTATTCAGAGCCTGCCGGATATGTCCGGAAAAATAATCGTACATACCAGCGGTCTTATTTTTGACCCGCAGTCTCTGCTTTCAGGAATTACCAATGCCATGACTTACAAAATTACCGCTTCACTCCTTCCTGAAGCCCATGTTGTAAAACTGTTCAATCCGGTTGAGATAAAACCCAAACGTTCACATACTGATTACGGAACCAAAGAAAAAATCTTTTTCATTGCAGACCATGCCGATTCCAGAAATAGTGTAAGAGCCTTTTTAAAGAAACTGGATTTTTCACCAATGGATCTTTCCGGAAGACTGCACCTTCAAAATGCCGGTGTCAATCTTAAAACCATTATAAACCCGCTTTCTGTTAATCCGTTTAAGAACAATCAGAATTAAGTACCGTAATAGTAGGTTTTGATGTTATTATCGAAAAGTACTTTATAGTCTGATTCGATAAAACCTTATGATTCCCTAAAGTGATATTAGAAGCCTTATAGTTTGTATGGGCTATCTTATCTACAACACTTTGGTGAATCAAAGTACCTGTACGGAATTTTCTCTGCGGCCATAATCTAAAATCAATTCTTACATTATGAAAACGACTGCTTCTGCTGTAGCGCAGTCTCGGAACAAAATCAAAAATTTTAAATCCTAATGTAAGAGAATTATGGATAGGCAGCGTATAATCCGGTTTTTGATAACTTGAATTTACTCCGTAAACATAGCGGTCAACTTTGTTTTTTAACAGTAGTAAATCATGATGAGAAGCTTCAGCGAGCATCCACTCCAGAGCTATTTTAGACAAACCTTCAACAGGATATGAACCTCCTACATCAGAATGCACTCCTGCAAAAAGCACCTCTTTGCAGTCTGAATGTTGTTCTGAGACTTCATAAAAATCATAATGTTTTCTTCTTTCATCTATGGCAATGGCATGTCTGACCGTTTTGGCAATTCCCAAACTTCTGGAATACGGAAAACTTTTATAGTAATTTATTAATCCTCCGGCGGCCACAACGGTATCCCAAATCCCAATAAAATGAATTTCTGCCGGTCTTGAAAATCGGGATTTAAAAGAACTGGCCATCTGAAATAACTTATCCCCTTTTACATAAATTTCGAGGGCATATCGTAAATGTCCCTGATTTCCTTTGTACAGTAAACCAAACATTTCAATTAGTCCGCTGAGCATTCGCACGGTATAAGCGCCGCGGCTGAATCCAAACAGGTAAATTTTATCTCCTTTTTCATAATTATCCATTAAAAAAATATAAGCATTTTTAACGTTTTCTTCGAGGCTCGAAGCAGAGACCAGATCTTTTATGACCCTCCATTTTCTAAGCAGCCAGTTTTTTGTCCCGCTCGGAGCAATAGTTCCTACACCCGGATGATAATAGGTTATCTGCCTGTCACTTTTTTCAAGGCAGCTGTATAAATGAAGAACATTGGTATTTTCGTTTATGGTTAGTTTGTTGTCTGTTCCATCACAACAGATTACTATATTTTTTGACATTATCTGACTTTTTAAAATGATACAAAAATTGAAATAAACCCGAAAGAAGACCTGAAACATAATTTCCTCTTCTGTAACATATTTATTTCAAAGAATAAATATGTATAAAGATGCCGTTATAAAATAGTTTTTAAACTTACTCGTCTAAAATCCAGCTTTATTTTCCGGAATCATGAGTTTGTTTTATTAAACTCTCTGATTGTTCATATACCGTATAATCTGGGTGTCAGTAAGCCAGCCCGCCAATTCATTATTTACATCCATCACAAACAAATCTTTATAATTTTTTTCATTCATTATTTTTCTGGCCTCTTCTACTTTTTTGTCCTGGCTGATATTTACAAATTCAGTAACTTCCGGATTCGCCTTTATAAATGCATCAAGTGTTGCAGCAGGTGTTTTCTTTAGCATTTCATTGCTCAGGGTACTTTTATGTATGATACATTTCACTTTCCCTTTCTCTAAAATAGGCAGTCTGCTTTTATTAATACTCTCCAGAAAATCACGCAGTCCTTTTAAATTAAAAGTAATGACAAGAGAGTTTTCAATATCAACAGATACCATCGTAAACTTATCTATCATTACCTGTTTTACCAGTATATCATCCAAAATGTCGGGGGTTAGTTTATCTATCACCTGGCTATAACTTTTGGCTGCCGCTTCAAAATTGGCTTTGCCAAAATAAAAAGCTAAAATGGTTCCCATCCAGGTACTGATAAGCGGTAATAAAATCGTAAAAAGTTTTTCAGCATATTCCGGTTCTTTAGAGCAGGTAATCCAATAAATCACCATAAACATTATGATGATAAAAGAAGCGAAAAGGATCAGTTTAGCAATAAAAGTATTGGTTTCATTCTCTTCCATAATTTCTTGTATTAAATGAGACTATTCTATATTTCCCTACATCTCTGAATTATTATTATTTTTCTCCTAATCTGTAAATAAATCATAACGTCCCGCAGCCACCACATCAAATATAAACAGTTTAAAAATATAAAAATCAAGTACTTATACCTAATTTAAAGTATACTAATTTCTCTTTTTTTAGTATAAAAGAAAGTTTATTACAATACAAATAGTAACTTTAAATATCCGTGCTTTTTAAAACTGCCGAATCAACCGGACAGTAAGAGAATCAAAATAAAAAACAAGATTTCTTTTTTCTTAATCTACATTAATCAGCCGGTTTTTAATTGTACTGTACATTTGTAAAAGAAATTCAACAATACCAAAATCAAAATATCATGGAAACTATAAAACTAGAATTAGACGAAAAAAAACATGGCGCTTTTAATCTGTATGCAGAAGGTAAAAAACTGGGCGAAATGACTGTAAGCCTTAAACCCGATCTATTAACGGTTTACCATACCGGAGTAGAACCGGAAGCTGAAGGCAAAGGTTATGCAAAGAAATTATTAGAAGAAATGGTTTCTTATGTACGAGCCAATAATTTGATGGTTTTACCTCTTTGTCCGTATGTACACGCACAATTTAAAAGACATCCGGATGAATATCAGGATATCTGGAAAAAATAATTTTAATTAAAAAAAACATAACTTATGAATACAGAAGTTTTAACAGACGGCGTTCCTTTAAATGAAGCCAAAAAAGCTTTAATTATGATTCACGGACGCGGTGCCAGTGCTCACGATATACTTTCTCTGGCAAAACATCTTAAAGTGGATGATTTTGCTTTGGTCGCTCCTCAGGCAGAAAACACTACCTGGTATCCGTATTCTTTTTTAGCTCCGATAAATGAAAATGAACCTGCATTTTCAAAATCATTAGAAGCTATTCATCAGGTAGTGGTAGCAATTCAGCAAAACGGCATTGAAAAAGAAAACATTTACTTTCTTGGGTTTTCTCAGGGCGCTTGTCTGGCTTTAGAATTTACATCCCGAAATGCTGCGAAATACGGTGGTGTTGCAGCTTTTACCGGTGGATTAATTGGCGATCAGGTTTATGAAAATCATTATAAAGGAAATTTTGAAAACACACCTGTTTTTATCGGAACCAGCGATCCTGATTTTCATGTTCCCGTTGAAAGAGTAAATGCAACAGAAGAACTAATGAAAAAACTGGGTGCAGATGTTACCAAAAAAATCTACCCGAATATGGGACATACCATTAGTCAGGACGAAGTAACTTGTGCAAATGCATTAATTTTCAAAAAAAAATAATGATTACAATAACTCGTGTTTACAGTGATACCAATGGCGAAAGTCATTTTGAAGACTTTGAAGTTCCTTTAAAAAACAACGGAGATATTGGATTTCTGTCTGAAGATGAACCCGTAAAATCTGTAGTTTTTAGAGAAGTACTTCCTTCTTATGATTACGACTTTCATAATGCACCAGATCGTCAGTATATTGTTTTACTGGAAGGCGGTGTAGAAATTGAAACTTCATTAGGAGAAAAAAGAAAATTTGAAACCGGATCTATTCTGTTAGTTGAAGACACTACAGGAAAAGGGCATAAAACAAAAAATCTCGAACCCAAACTTCGAAAATCAATATTTATCAAATTATAAACTGCCGGCAGCCTGCCGGCTTTTTTATTTCCTCTGTTTCGTTTGATAATTATGCCTAAAAAACAAAAAAAGTCTTTCTTAAAATACTTTATTTTCTAAATAAAACGGCTTCCTTCATAAAATGGCGATATATCGTCATATCAAAAAAAACACAACACAGATAAAGCTTTACATCACAAGTATTTAAAACATCTGGAATGTTATTTGGTTATGAATTTCTGAATAAAAAAATGGTCTTTTATTTCTTAATCTAGGTTAATCGGTCCGGAAGGATAATGGAGGTAAATTTGTATAAGAAATCAACGAAAAATCAATAACAATTAATAATACAAATACCATGGAAAACAGAATCTTAGGTTTACACCATATTACTGCAATTGCAGGTGACGCCAAACGCAATTTTGACTTTTATTCAAAAATATTAGGATTACGATTTATTAAAAAAACAGTAAATTTTGATGATCCGGGAACCTACCATTTTTATTTTGGTGACGAAATCGGAAGTGCCGGAACTATTTTAACTTTTTTCCCTTGGGGTGAAGGCATTCAGCAGGGAAGAAAAGGTTCCGGAATGGCAACTGAAATTGGCTATTCCGTCCCTAAAGGCAGTCTCGGCTTCTGGCAGGAACGTTTTGAAAAATACAATGTTATCTACAATAAACCGGCCGAAAAATTCGGAGAAAAATACCTTACTTTCTTAGATCCGGACGGTTTAAAACTGGAACTAATCGAATCTAAAACAGAAGACAGCAGAAAACCCTGGGAAACCGATGAAGTAAAAGCTGATGTGGCGACCAAAGGTTTTCATAACATCACTTTGACTTTAAACGATATCAAACCTACTGCAGCAGTTTTAACTGAAATTTTTGGTTACAAATTAATCGATCAGGATGTAAATCGTTACCGTTATGCAACAGATGCTGTCGAAAATGCCGCTATTGTAGATTTGGTAGAATTAACAGATGAAAAACGCGGACTTGGCGCTAACGGAACTGTTCATCACGTTGCTTTTAGAGTAAAAAATGATGAGATTTTAATGCACTTCCGTGAAAAAGTAGAAGCTTACGGATTGTCTATTACACCGCAAATCGACAGAAATTATTTCCATTCACTGTATTTCAGAGAACCAGGCGGGGTTTTATTCGAAATTGCTACTGATAATCCCGGTTTTACTGTAGACGAAAGCGTAGAAGAATTAGGTAAAAACTTAAAACTTCCTGCTCAATACGAAGCACACAGAAAAAGTATTGAAGATCATTTGGTTAAAATTAATTAATCCAAAAAAATCGGTACATAGCAACCTAAAAAAAGAGTACTTTTAAGATAAAAAACTGATAAACAACAAATTAAATTAAAACACTCTAAAAAAAATGTTTTCTATGTGCCGGTTATAATTCTCTGAACAAACAATCATTAAAATAATAAATCATGGCAAAAATAGCATTATACGGATTTGGCCGAATTGGAAGACAGTTCCTTCGAGTGGCCTTAAAAAACAATCTTTTTGTTCCTGAAGTTATTGCAGACATTCAGGATATTGACCTGCTTGGAGCACTTTTTAGTGTTGATACTAATTATGGAAGATGGCACGAAGAAGTCAAAACAGCTGATGATAATTTTATCATTGGTGACAGAAAAATTCCGTACAAAAATTCGAAACTGGATATTCCGGAATGGAAAGCTTTAGGAGTTGATCTCGTTGTAGATTGTACAGGACGTGCCACAACCAGAGACAATGCACAGAAACACATTGACAAGGGTGCAAAATATGTTCTGGTCAGTGCACCAAGTAAATCACTTGCCGATTGCGATGCTGTGCTTTTAAAAGGAATTAATTTAGAAGAATTTGATTCTGCCAGCCATAAAATCATTAGTATGGGAAGCTGTACGACAAATGGTCTGGCTGCGGTAGTAAAAGTAATTCAGGAGAATTTCGGAATCGAATACGGTCTGTTTTCAACCGTTCACTCCTACACCAACACCCAATCTTTAACCGATCAGCCAATGAAAGACCGACGTGATTCATGGGCTGCTGCAGAAAATATAATTCCGTCTTCATCTGGTGCTGCGAGAGCTTTGCAGTTTATCTGGAAAGATTTAAAAATTACCGGAAAAGCGTATCGTGTTCCAACAAAAACCGGAAGTATCGCCGAGCTTAATCTGGTAACTACTAAAGACTGCACTGTCGAAGAAGTAAACGATGCATTTAGAAAAGCGGCGTCTGAAGGTCCCTTAAAAGGCGTTATGGATGTTTTAGAAGAGCAATGGACCTCTGCAAGAATTGTTGCCGATCCGCATTCTTCTATTATCGATCTGCCGCTTACCGCAAAAGAAGGAAATCTGCTTTCTGTAGCCGCATGGTACGATAATGAGTGGGGATTTTCCAACCGTCTTGCCGAAGTAGCAAAATACATTGCCGAAAAAATCTAATTCTATACAACTAAAAAGCTGTCTTAATATTAGACAGCTTTATAATTTATTGGATTGGTTTTAATTTTTTAACTGCTCCATTTGATTTAGAATTTGATTCAGTCTTTCAGATAAATTTCCTTTGACCTCAATTACTTTTAAATCAAAATCACTAATTAATTCATAAAGAATATCATTTACCTCAGCCCTAAGCTCTGGTAAATCAGAACGCGAGCATGAAATTCGATCGGGTTTTTCTATGGGAACAAGTACAAAAACGTCGATTGAACTAATCGCATTTTGAATTTTATTATATACAGATTGAAAATCTAATGTATTATCAACCGCCAGAGCATAGGCCAAAAGATCAATCGGACAACGGTCAAAAATAGCATTTGTGCCACTTCTTGCGATTTGTTTTAAAGAATATTCCAACTGCATCATATAATCATCTTCAGTAGGTATTTCAGAAAAAACAACCCCCATTTCCTGTAATTCAAAATAAGGCTCCGGATAAAAGTCGTAGTCAGGAAAAGATTCATGCAGTTTTTCCGCCAATGTAGTTTTACCTGTCAAATGAGCTCCAATTATAGCTATTCTCATGTCGTTATTATTTTTTAATCATTTTAAAAATCATTGAAAAACAACTAAAAATAATCAAATTAGACACAAAACAAAAAAGCCACTCAAATTGAGTGGCTTTTTGTGATCGCAGAAGGATTCGAACCTTCGACCGCCTGCTTAGAAGGCAGGTGCTCTATCCAGCTGAGCTATGCGACCATTATTTCAAAGTGTCGGGGTGGCAGGATTCGAACCTGCGGCCTCCTGCTCCCAAAGCAGGCGCGATAACCGGGCTACGCTACACCCCGAGGCAAAATTTAAGCGGAGAGACAGGGACTCGAACCCTGGCGACGGTTACCCGTCGACAGATTAGCAATCTGCTCCATTACCGCTCTGGCACCTCTCCAAGCTCAAGAAACGTGTTCTGTTTTGCGGTTGCAAAGGTATAACAACATTACATATCTCACAAGCTTTTTTTCGATTTTTTTTAGTTTTTTTTAATCTTTTTTTCAAATTACTTCACAATCAAACGAATAGAAATAACAAAAATTTCACCTTAAATTTAAAATTCACCCTATTCAATACAAAATTTGAATTTATTCAAATAAACAGTAAATTTGCTAGATAACTATTATTAAACAGAACATGAACAAAAGAGTTGTTATCGTTTCTGCCGTTAGAACACCTATCGGAAGTTTCATGGGCGGGTTATCTACTGTACCTGCACCAAAATTAGGCGCTGCCGCTATAAAAGGAGCCCTTTCAAAAATTAACCTTGACCCAAAATTAGTCGATGAAGTTTTCATGGGGAATGTAATTCAGGCAGGTGTCGGACAAGCTCCGGCAAGACAAGCTGCCCGTTTTGCAGGATTATCAGACGAAGTTGCTGCCACAACAGTAAACAAAGTATGTGCTTCCGGAATGAAAGCCGTAATGTTTGCCACTCAGGCAATCGCATGCGGGGACGCTGAAATTGTAGTAGCGGGCGGAATGGAGAGCATGAGTTTGATTCCACATTATGTACAAATGCGTGCCGGAAACAAATTTGGCCCGGCAACAATGCTGGACGGAATGCAGAAAGATGGTTTAACAGATGCTTACGATAACAACGCAATGGGAGTTTGCGCTGATTTATGTGCAACTGAATATAAAATCAGCCGTGAAGAACAAGACGCTTTCGCAATCCAGTCTTACGAAAGAAGTGCAAAAGCCTGGGATGCCGGAAAATTCGACAATGAAGTTGTTCCTGTTGAAGTACCGCAAAGACGCGGCGAACCTATTATATTTTCTAAAGACGAAGAATATACTAATGTGAAATTAGACAAAATTCCATCTTTAGCACCAGTTTTCACAAAAGACGGAACAGTTACTGCTGCCAATGCTTCAACTATCAATGATGGAGCTGCTGCTTTGGTTTTAATGTCTGAAGAAAAAGCAAATGCATTAGGATTAAAACCTCTTGCTTACATAAAAGGTTACGCAGATGCTGCTCAGGAACCAAAATGGTTTACCACAAGCCCTGCAAAAGCTTTACCAAAAGCATTAGACAAAGCTGGCATTTCAATCTCAGATGTTGATTTCTTTGAATTTAATGAAGCTTTCTCTGTAGTTGGATTAGCCAATGCAAAAATTTTAAATTTAGATAATAACAAAGTAAACGTAAACGGTGGTGCTGTTTCTTTAGGACATCCTCTTGGAGCTTCCGGAGCACGTATTATTGTAACTTTACTTAATGTTTTAGAACAAAACAATGCCAAAACCGGAGCTGCTGCAATTTGCAACGGAGGCGGAGGCGCATCAGCAATTGTTATCGAAAGAGCTTAAAACAATATCACAAAAATCAGGAGTTACAATATGACTCCTGATTTTCAACTTATAAATTTCCTTACATGTTTGGAATTTGCAATTTAGCCATAGTACCCGTTCGAGCTGAAGCTAGTGACAGAAGTGAAATCGTAACACAGCTTTTATTTGGCGAACATATCGAAATTTTAGAACGCCATAATCAATGGGCTAAAATAAGAATTCAGTTTGACGACTATGAAGGCTGGGTTGATTCTAAACAATATCAGGAAATTACCAAGGAGCAATTTGACCTTTTGAGCAAAGAATCAATCATATTAAATGCTGATTTGATTGATTATATCACAGCACCAAACAATCTATTGCTTCCTATTCCGCTTGGAGCTTCCTTATCTTTTTTAAACAATAGCGAAATCAATACTTCCAACTTTGATTTCGAAGGAACCAAAACCAGCGGTGTAAAACCCAAAAGCGCCTTAATCAAAACTGCTTTTATGTATTTGAATGCTCCGTATTTATGGGGCGGAAAAACACCTTTTGGCATAGATTGTTCTGGTTTTACCCAAATGGTTTACAAGCTAAATGGCTACAAAATTCATAGAGACGCTTCTCAGCAGGCACTTGAAGGCGATCCTTTGAGTTTTATTGAAGAATGCGAACCAGGTGATTTGGCCTTTTTTGATAATGAAGAAGGAAATATTACCCATGTCGGCATTATTATGGAAAACAACTACATCATTCATGCAAGTGGAAAAGTTCGTATTGATCGTTTGGACCATACCGGAATTTACAATCCAGAATTAAACAAACACACTCATAAACTTCGTGTAATCAAGAAAATAATCTAATTTCAGAACTTCTAAAAAAGCAAAATGACAAAACTTGAATTATCCAAAACAGGCTTTCAGATTAACAATGTAAACATCGAATTCCCAATTGATATAAAAGTTTTAAAAGAGGCTTTAGGAGATTCCAGATACACTAAAAAAAAGTACAATCATATTTATACTTGGGACGACCAAGGGATTATGGCTTTTTCTAAAGAAGGAGTCCACGTAGAAAGTCTTGCGGTTGAATTTGAAGTTAGAGAATATGATTATTGTGCAAAAAGTATCTTCACAGGAGAATTTCTTTTTGAAGAACAGGAGTTATTTCAGTACTACGAAAACAATAAAAATCAACTTGTAAAACTTTTTAAAGGCGATCGAAGCGGTGCTTTTATCCTAAACGGAATCAGCGTTTGGTTTGATAAAGAAGACGGGGAAATCACAAGTTTGAGTATTTCTCCACGCGAAGAAGAAGAGAAAAAAGCTTCAGCCCCTATTGATCCCGAATTCAAATTCTTTCAACCACTTTGGAAAGAATGGATTTCCGAAATCAATAAAATTGTTTCTGAAAATAATGATTATTACAATCTTGCCGAAGGAATTTCAGAAGACGACATAAATAATCACTCAGTTATTGAAGATGAAATAACAATTCCTACTGCTCTAATAAATTTTTACAAAGTTCAAAATGTCGATTACGATGCCGTTACATCAGCATTTCAGTTGGCGATAAACAATTGGAGTTACGAATTAATTCCGTTTCAAGATATTGCCGAAGAATGGATTTCCATACAAGATCTTCAATTTGACGAAGAGGATTTACCGGAACAAGATGAAGTAGATTTCGAAAAAATCAAAACCAACAACTACGCCAATCCAAAATGGATTCCGTTTGCTACAGGAAGAAACGGAGATTATTTACTTTACGATACCGATCCTGCATCAAAAGGGAAATTTGGACAAATCATAGAACTTCAAAACGAATCCTGGTCAAGAATCATTGTAGCCGATTCGTTAGAAGAATTAATTCAAAATGAAATCAACAATTTAAAAGCGGGTAAAACTGAGCATTTTAGTTTTATTATTGAAAAAGAAAATTAAGGTACGCGGATAAAACAGATTCGCTTTGCGAAAACGCGGATTTACACGGATTTTTTATTTTTTACTCTCGCAGATTAAACAGATTAAGCTGATTGATTTAGAAATCTTTTTCAAATCTGTCAAAATCATTTAAAATCTGCGTGAAATAAAAAATCCTTTTAATTCTTTTAATCTGTGGCAAAAAAAAATAGCGGGAATTTGTAAAATTTGTGGCTAAAAAAGCCTAAGCACTCAATCGAATCGTCTTTCTAAACTCAGACGGACTATACCCTTTTTGCTTTCTAAAGAATTTATTAAAGTGGCTTTCATCCGTAAAACCAAATTCATACGCAATTTCATTAATACGTTTGTCACTAAACTGCAAACGATGCTCAATCAGTTTTGTTTTATAATTACTGATATACTGCTGCATCGTTTCACTAGCATGCTTCTTAAAATAACGTCCTAAATACGTATTCGAAATCCCAAAATAATCACTAATCGATTCCGCTTTAATTTTTTCAGGGAAATAAATATTGTTCTGAATGTATTGCAGAATATCCATTGCCTTTGCCTCTGTTCCAATGTTAACCTGTTCTGGAAGATATTTCGCAATATTTCGGGCCACAATTATAATCAAAGTATTCACCAATTGCTGAATCAATTCCTGATTGTAAACATCTTTATCCTGATGCTCGCGACAGATCGCTTCAATCATAACCTTCACCAGACACTTATCAGGATCATTTTTTAAAATACAGCCCGGCTGATGATTCGCATTTTGAAGAATATATTCCAAACGTTGTACATTCTCGTTTTGCAGACTAGAATTTTTCAAATAAATATCATTAAACCTTAAAAAGAAGAACTTCGTTTCGGTTTCAATGGTAAAATTATGACAATCTTCTGGCGTCAATAAAAACAAATGCCCTGGATCATACTCAAAAATATTTTTATTAATACATTGCCTTCCAGTTCCTTCCAGAATATAAACCAGTTCAAAGAAATTATGGCGATCACCCACATCCGGATATTCGTTTAAAGTTTCAAAAGAAACCGTAAAAGGCTCGTATAAATTCTCTTTTTTCATAATCTGTTTTTATTTGAAGTTGCAAATATACCTAAAAAAGACAAATATATACCAAATTAAAACCTTAAAAATGGTATAATTTTGCCTCGTCAAATTAATCAAAATAAATTTACAATCATGGAATATAGAAAATTAGGCAATTCAGAACTAGAATTATCAGCTATAACATACGGTGCTTTTGCCATTGGCGGAACCATGTGGGGCGGAACCGAAAAGAAAGATTCAATCGAGTCTGTTCAGGCTTCTATCGACCACGGCGTAACCACAATCGACACCGCTCCTTTTTACGGATTTGGTCTAAGCGAAGAAATGATCGGAGAAGCTATAAAACCATACGATCGTTCGAAAGTGCAATTGTTAACCAAATTCGGTTTAGTTTGGGACGGAAGCAACAACGGAAAAGGAGACTTCTTTTTTGATGCTGATGATAACGGAAAACAAGTGCCTATTTACAAATACTCATCAAAAGAAAACGTAATTAAAGAAATCGAAGAAAGCTTAAAACGCCTTAAAACCGATTATATTGATTTATTACAGATTCACTGGCCAGACAGCACAACGCCAATTTCTGAAACCATGGAAGCCGTTGAAACCTTAATTCAGCAAGGAAAAATCAAAGCTTTTGGTGTAAGTAATTACAATATTGAACAAATCAAAGAAGCTCAAAAAACAGTTCAGATTGCATCAGATCAGGTGGCTTACAGTATGTTAAACCGAAGCATCGAAAAAGATTTACTGCCGTTTACCGTCGCAGAAAACATCGGAATCATTGCCTACAGTCCAATGGAAAGAGGCTTATTGACAGGGAAATATTTCACCGACAGCAAATTAAAAGAAAACGATCATCGCAACGGCTACTTCGGAAAATTTGATTTACAAAAAGTAAAAACTCTAATCGAAGAACTAAGTTCACTAGCAAACGACAAACACATTTCTATCGCACAATTGGTATTGCGTTGGACAACATTACAAAAAGGAATCGCAATTGTTTTAGCCGGAGCAAGAAACGCAGAACAAGCCATTTCAAACGCAAAAACAATGGATTTCGATTTATCAGCTTCAGAACTTGCTTTCATTAATGAAGCGCTTTCTAAGTTAGACTAATTATTTTTTAAACACATAGAGACATAGTTATTCGTTGCGTCCAAAGGCGTTTCACTTTTCTAAAAATCACATAGCTATGTGTTAGAAACTAGTTTCTTTCAATTCCCTTTTCAAGAAAGAAAAATCTATGTTTCTATGTGTTTAAAAAAATCTCAACAATTAAAATAATTTGGGCGTGTTTCGCCGCGGCGAACCGGGCTATCCGCTAAATCTTTTACTTTTTAAAGAAAAAAGTAAAAGGATATCGCTCCTATCCCTCACGCATCCGTTTTCAAAAGAAAGACTTATATCTCAATTTAAGCAAATAAAAATTTTGCGACTCTGCGCCTTTGCGAGATTAAAAAATAAAAAATGCGCCTTTAATTTCAATACAAAGACGCTCATAAAACCAACAATAAAATGAAAAAGATATTCATAATTAACGGCGGACAGAAATTTGCCCATTCAGGCGGAAAATTCAACAAAACAGTTCAGGACTGGACAACCGAATTTCTTTCCAAAAACAGCAAATACGAAATCAAAACAACTCACGTAGAAGACGATATCGATCTTGACAAAGAAGTAGAAAAATTTGTTTGGGCAGATGTCATCATTTACCATACACCAGTTTGGTGGTTTCAATTGCCAAACCTTTTCAAAAAATACATCGACGATGTTTTCACAGCAGGTCACAACAAAGGAATCTACAAAAGCGACGGAAGAAGCCGTGTAAATCCAGACATCAACTACGGAACCGGCGGACTTCTACACGGACGTAAATACATGCTGACCACAAGTTGGAATGCTCCCGCAGCTGCTTTCACACTTCCAGGCGAATTCTTCGATCAAAAATCGGTTGATGACGGCGTAATGTTTGGTTTCCACAAAATGAACAAATTCACCGGAATGGAAAAACTGGACGGTTTTCATTTTCATGATGTTGAGAAAGGCGCTACAACAGAAAATATCGCTATCTTTAAAGAGAATTATACGAAACACTTAGAGCAAACTTTTAAAAACTTATAATTATGATTTCGATTACAGCAATTTTAAAAAGTAAACCAGAGCATTTAATTGAAGTTAAAAATATGCTTACTCATTTGGTTACCGAAACTAGAAAAGAAGAGGCCTGCATTCGTTACGATTTACATACCTCCGAAAATGTTTTTATTCTTTGGGAAGAATGGAAAGACCAACCAGGATTAGATTTACACAATAGTCAATCATATCTGCAAGATTTCATCAAAAAAACAGAATCCTTAGTTTCAACTCCAATACAGGTTTACAAAACAGTACAGATTTTATAAGTTTTTTTTTCGCCACGAATTCACGAATTATTTTAAATACTATGCGCATAGATTAAAAAAAAATAAATTCGTGAATTCGTGGCGGAAAAACTATCCAGAAAAAAGCTAAATTGCCTAAAATTCAGAAACATCTATTTTATGAGCAAATACCATCTTGCCGAAATTAATATTGCCAAAATGAAAGGAGTCGATATCAACGATCCGATCATGAAAGAATTTGTAGACAATTTAGATACTGTAAATAAACTAGCAGAAGAAAGCGAAGGTTTTGTATGGAGATTAAAAGACGATACCGACAGCTACAATGCCACAAGTCTGAATCCGTACAATGATGAGCAAATCATCATCAACGTATCGGTTTGGGAAAGTATTGAAACATTGGAACATTATATGTACAAAACTTTTCATAGCGAGTTTCTAAGACGTCGCAAAGAGTGGTTTCAAAAATTCGGAAAAGCCCATACTGCCATGTGGTGGATTCCCGCAGGCCAAATTCCAACCATGGAAGAAGCCGTTGAAAAATTAGATTACCTCCAAAAAAACGGCCCATCAGAATTGGTTTTCGATTTAAGAACTAAATATCCGATGCCTGTTTTATAGCCACGAATTCACGAATTATTTTAAATACTATGCGCATAGATTTAAAAAATAAATTCGTGAATTCGTGGCTATAAAAAACTTATTTAATTCCGCCAAAAGCTCCGAAACACATATTTTTATGTAAGATTTCAACTTTTGAGAAACCTACTTTTTTCATCAAATCCAATTGATAATTCATAGATCTAGGCGAATCCTCTTTCTCAATATAATCTAAAACTTTCTGACGATATTCCGCCCCTCCTATTCCTTCCAAATATTCTCCATAACGCTGCCACGTATATTCGTTCAATAATTCTGTGTCTTGCGTGATTAAGTCTGAAATCATTAAACAACCGCCTGGTTTTAATAATTTAAACAACTTTGTAAAAGTACTTTCCCAATCTTCGTCATCACGTAAATGATGTAAAACTGCTCCTGCTAAAATAATATCAAAGCTGTTTTCTTTTAAATCTACTTCGCGAATATCACCTTGTTTGGTTTCGACTTTTCCGTTTGTTTCTGCTGAAACCCTTTCAAAAGCACGATCTAACATTGGCAAACTCAAATCGACCAAAGTGCAATTCAAATTGGGCACTTTAGACAGCATTTTTAAAGTATAATTTCCAGCCCCACAACCCACATCTAATACAGTTGCAGCATTCGGAACAATACGTTTGGAAGCTTCAGTAATTAATTCCAAAGAAATAGTCGCATCAATTGTGGCGACTTGTCCCGTTTCTAAATTTGAAAATCGTTCGACATCATTATCAAATCGTTCCTTGATTTCTGTAATAGTTGATTTTTTCATGTCTTTTGTTTTTTTTAAACTCTCGCAGATTCAGCAGATTTAGGGGATCTTTTTGCTATTATATGATCGGAATATTTGTGATTAAGAATGATTTTAATAAAATTAATTAATAATCTGCCCTATCTGCTAAATCTGCGAGAGAATTGTTCTTTCTTTTAAAGTTAGAGGTTATTAGTTAAGAGTTATGTGTCATTTCTTTCACGCTTAACTCATAACATTTAACTCTTAACTTCTAAAGCCAAAACTATCTCTTTCATAAATACTTTAAAAATACTATTTTTATCAATCATTAATACTTTTAAAGTATCATGGAATTACGTCACTTAAAATACTTCTTAGCGGTTGCCGAAGAACTGAACTTTACCAAAGCTTCAGAAAAACTCTTTATTTCACAACCGCCATTAAGCCGACAAATCGCAGAACTGGAAGAAGAACTTCAAGCAAAGCTTTTCATCCGAAATAACAAAAAAGTCGAATTGACCGAAGCCGGAAAATATTTCGAAAAAGAAGTAAAAGATCTTTTTCAAAATCTCGAAAGCATTTCATTAAAAACAAAAAAGATAGCCGAAAATGTTTCGGGTGAATTCAGAATCGCTTACATCAGTTCGATATATTCTGCTGTGATTTCAGATTTAATTAAACATCTGAAAACACAGTTCCCGTATGTAAATTTCAAATTGTTTGAGATTTCAACCACCAAACAAATCACTGCTTTGGAGCAAGGAAAAATCGAAATGGGGATTATTCGATCGCCTATTACTTCACCCAAAATACAATCGCATTTATGGTTTCAGGATGGATTTTCGATTGTTTTTAATAAAAAGAACATTCCGCTAAAATCTGAAAAAGAAATACTGAATTTAAAAGATAAAACTTTCGTTTTCTTTAATAAAGATTACGCACCCCATTATCACGAAGTTTTACTGGAATTATGCGCCTTTTATGGCTTTACGCCGAAGATTATTCACGAAGCCAATAACATCAATTCCATTGTACAATTAGTCAAAAATGGATTGGGAATTTCGATTGTTCCATCCAATATCGCCAGAAACAATCATGATCCCGAACTTGGATTTATCGAATTAAAAAAAGTCAATTTAAAAACAGATGTTTCGATTATCACTTTAAGAGAAGATGATTCTGAGATTACACAATCTGCTGTTGCTTTTTTATTGCCACAACGGCGCTAAGACGCTTTTTTCAATCTCGCAAAGTCGCAGAGTCGCAAAGTTTTTATTTAAAAAATAAATTTCACGCAGATTCAGCAGATTTGAGCAGATTTATTTTCAAAAATCATCTGCAGAATCTGCTTAAATCTTATAAAATCTGCGTGAAAGAAAAATCCTTTCCAATCCTTTTAATCTGTGGCAAAAAACTTCGTGCCTTAGCGCCTTAGTAGCCATAACAAAAAATCGTTACAATTTAGTACAGAAATCCGCATCACAAAAAGAGAACTTTTAAATATCTTAGCAAATTCAAATTTTACAATAAAATCTCAATATAAAATGGCTGAGCAATCTTCAATTCAGTGTCCAAACTGCGGAACTCCTATCGATGTCAATGACGTATTAAAACATCAATTGGAAGATAGCATCCGTAAAGAATTCCAACAAAAAGCTACAATTCAAAATAAAGAATTAGAGCTTAAAAATGAGCAATTCGAAAAAGCCAAAGCCGAATTTGAAGCCAAAAAGAAACAAGAAAACGAACTTTTTGCGGAGCGTTTAGAGCGCGAGAAAAAAACAGCCGAAAAAGAAATCTCAGAAAAACTAAAAGCCAAACTCGAAGAAGAAAACAAAGACCGTTTGCTTTTGATGGAAAAAGAACTCTCTGAAAAATCAGAAAAAATCAGGGAATTGAATAAAATGGAAGGCGAAATCGCAAAATTGCAACGCGAAAAACTGGAAATGAAAGAAGCCATTCAAGCCGAAGCGGAAAAACAGTTAAATGCTCAACTGACTTTGGAACGCGAAAAAATCAGAAAACAAGAAGACGATAAAAACGAACTTAAATTCAAAGAACTTCAAAAACAGCTTGAAGAACAAAAAAAGCTGACTGAAGAAATGAAACGCAAGCAGGAACAAGGTTCTATGCAATTGCAAGGCGAAGTAATGGAATTAGCAATTGAAGAATGGCTGGCCAACAACTTCCCTCTTGACAGTATTGACGAAGTTAAAAAAGGCGCAAACGGTGCCGACTGTCTGCAGATTGTAAACACTCGTGAACATCAAAACTGCGGTTCTATTTATTACGAAAGTAAAAGAACCAAAGCATTCCAGCCTTCTTGGATAGAGAAATTCAAAAATGACATTCGTACCAAAAGAGCAAACATTGGAGTTTTGGTTACCGAAGTAATGCCCAACGGAATGGAAAGAATGGGCATGCGAGACGGAATCTGGATTTGCACTTATGAAGAATTTAAAGGTTTGAGTGCCGTTTTACGTCAGTCTCTTATTCAAATTAGTCAAGCCGTGGAAGCTCAGGAGAATAAAGGGGATAAAATGTCAATGTTATATGATTTCTTGACGAGCAACGAATTCCGTTTACAGATTGAAGGAATTGTAGAAGGTTTTACACAAATGCAAAGCGACTTAGATTCAGAAAAAAGAGCAATGCAGAGAATCTGGAAACAGCGCGAAAAACAAATCGAAAAAGTGGTTCATAATACTTTAGGAATGTATGGTTCGATTCGCGGTATTGCCGGAAATGCGGTTCAAAGCGTGAAAGCTTTAGAATTGGATTTTATTGAGGAAGAACCGGAAGAGGAAGATCCTAAGGAATTGTTTGAATAACTTCGATTAAAAAATAAAAGCTCTCGCAGATTTTGCAGATTAAGCAGAAAAAATCAATTTAATCTGTAGAATCTGTGGCAGTAAAAAATATCTGCAAAATCTGCAAAATCTGCGGGAAACAAATATTAATCAACCTTCTTAAAAACAGCCAATTTTCCAGAAGGATTTGACAAAATCAATTGATTATTCCCAATCGAATACGTAGTCGTACTCTGCAACGCTTTCGTAAATTCACCCTCTTTATTCCCTTGCGGACAAGCCATAAGCGTTGAAATCACTTTTGTAAAACGCAATAAATCTTTTTCATAAAAAATAGAACCACTCATTGAATTACAGCCACCATAACCGGAAAATCTGTTTTCGGCTGAATTAATTTCTATTCTCGGCATTTCCTTCTGAAAATCGGTTGCAAAAACTTTGTAGCCATTTAATTCTTCCAAAACCCAAATATCATGAAGACGGTAATCAGTGATGTATTTTCCACATCCGCTTAGTTTCTTCACTTCTAACTCAGAATTATTTTTGATTTCAACTTTTACACTATAAGGCGAAATTGCACCCGACATAGAATCCTGGCAATCCAATTGCTGAATTGTAATTGTTGCCGAAGCCGATTCATTACTCACTTTATACATTTTTACATTGGCATCCATTGCCTTAATCGCTTCAACAGCAGGAAAAGTAATTTTTTCTTTTCCAGGTATTAATGAAGTAAAAACAATTTCCTCATTTCCTATTTTGATTCCCCAAAAAGGTTCATTTCCTGTTCCTTTAAAATAATATTTTAAATCTTCTTCTGTAGATCTTACAGAAGATGTTGTGCCAGATTCTTTGTTTGCTGTCGTTTTACAGCCAATTAGTAAAGTTGCTAATAACAATATTGATAATATATTTTTCATGAGATTTATATTTAAGAATGTTCTCTTTCGCAAAACACATATAAAATTCTTATGAATTTACGACATTTTTTTGAGACGCTTATTTAGAATCCTTTCAAATTTAAAAAAATCAAATCACTCCAAAATCATTCAAAACCCGCACTACGTAAAAGATTACGACAAAATACGTAGTGACAAGAACTTTAATCTGTTCAAAAAATAAATTAATTACGTATTTTTATAAGTATAAATACTTATATTTGCGTAATAATACTTAATTAAAGAAATCATGATTAGAGTAATAGTAGTTGGAAACGGCATGGTTGGTTATAAATTTTGCGAAAAGTTTGTCGCAAAATCAGGACAAGAAAAGTATCAAATCACAGTATTTGGAGAAGAACCAAGAAGAGCTTACGATCGCGTTCACTTAAGCGAGTACTTTGGAGGTAAAACAGCTGATGACTTATCATTATCAACAACCGAATGGTATACAGAAAACAATATTATTCTCAATACATCCGAGTTAATTACAGATATTAATCGTGATTCAAAAACAATTCATACACACTTAGGCAAAACACATACGTATGACTACTTAGTTTTAGCAACTGGTTCCTCTGCTTTTGTACCTCCAATTGAAGGTGTCGAAAAAGAAGGTGTTTTTGTGTACAGAACTATAGAAGATCTTGACGCGATTATGGCTTACGCCAAAAAAATAAAAATAAAAGGAGCTACAGAAGCAGCAGTTTTAGGCGGAGGTTTGTTAGGATTAGAAGCGGCAAAAGCAGTTAGAGATTTAGGATTGAATCCGCATGTGGTTGAATTTGCACCTCGTTTGATGCCGAGACAATTAGATCAAGGTGCAAGCGATATGCTTCAATCCAAAATTGAAGAATTAAACATCGGAATTCATCTTAACAAAGCAACACAATATATTGACGGAAAAGAAAGTATAACCGGAATGATGTTTGCCAACGACGAATTGTTAAAAGTAGACATGTTGGTTATATCTGCTGGAATTAAACCTCGTGACGAACTGGCAAGAATTTCCGGACTTGAAGTCGGCGTAAGAGGCGGAATTGTAGTAAACAATCAAATGCAAACTTCAGATCCTTGCATTTTTGCTATTGGAGAAGCTGCGCTTTACAACCAAAACATTTACGGATTGGTTGCTCCAGGCTACGAAATGGCCGATGTTGCTGCAGAGCAAATCTTAAATGGTGACAAAACCATGAGAGAAACCATCGATATGTCAACTCAATTAAAATTAATTGGTGTTGAAGTGGCGAGTTTTGGTGATCCTTTTATTGAGAATGAAAATGTAACAGCTATTATTTATGAAAATAAACTAAGCGGAATTTATAAAAGAATCAATGTTACCAAAGATTCTAAAACACTTTTAGGCGGCATTTTAGTTGGAGATTCCAGCGATTACAATTCGCTTTTCCAGATTTACATCAATGGAATGGCATTGCCTAAAAATCCTGAAGATTTGATTTTAGGTTCTCGTGACGGTTCTGAGGGTTCTTCTTTAGGAAGTGTAATGGATTTACCAGATACAGCGGTAATTTGTTCTTGTGAAAATGTTACCAAAGGCGCTATTTGCTGTAAAATTCTAGACGAAAGCTGTTCTTCTCTTTCAGATGTTGTAAAAGCAACCAAAGCAACTTCGGGTTGTGGAGGCTGTAAACCAATGGTTTCTGATTTGGTAAAAGCGACTCAAAAATCTTTAGGAAAAGAAGTTAAAGAGGTTATCTGTGAACATTTCAGCTACACACGTCAGGAATTATTTGATTTAGTTAAAATCAACAAATACGAGAATTTCTACGATGTTTTAGACCATCACGGAAAAGGCGATGGTTGCGAAATCTGCAAACCAGTTGTAGCTTCTATTTTCTCTAGTATTTACAATGATACGGCAAATAAACATGTTACAACACAAGATACGAACGACAGATTTCTAGCCAACATTCAACGAAACGGGACCTATTCTGTTGTTCCAAGAGTTGCCGGAGGTGAAATTACAGCCGAAAAACTAATCGTGATTGGCGAAGTGGCAAAACAATTCGATTTGTACACCAAAATTACAGGAGCGCAAAGAGTCGATTTATTCGGAGCGCATTTAAGTGACTTACCGAAAATCTGGAAAATATTAATCGACAATGGTTTTGAAAGCGGTCATGCCTACGGAAAATCACTTCGAGCCGTAAAAAGCTGTGTCGGAAATGCTTGGTGCCGTTACGGAATGGACGACAGCGCCGGATTTGCCATCGAACTAGAAAACAGATACAAAGGAATTCGTTCTCCGCATAAACTAAAAGGTGGTGTTTCTGCCTGCATTCGCGAATGCGCCGAAGCCCGCGGAAAAGATTTCGGATTAATTGCCGTAGAAGGCGGATGGAATTTATATATAGCAGGAAATGGAGGAGCCAATCCAAAACACGCTGTTTTATTAGCAGAGAAAATTGACAAAGAAACTGTGATAAAATACATGGATCGTTTCTTAATGTATTATATAAGAACGGCTGGCCCACTGATTCGTACATCAACCTGGTTAGAAAAATTAGATGGCGGTTTAGAATATTTAAAAGAAGTAATTATAGAAGACAGTTTAGGAATTTGCGAAACCTTGGAAGCCGAAATGCAGACTTTAGTAAATACTTTCGAATGCGAATGGAAACAAGTTCTGGAAAAACCAAGATTATTAAAACGTTTCAATCATTTCATAAACTCAGAAGAAAAAGATGATAATGCTGTTTTTGTTCCGCTAAGAGATCAAAAAATGCCAAAAGCCTGGTCGTAAACATATTTTTAAACACATAGAAACATAGATCCAAAAAATACAAAAAGGCGTTTCACTTATTTAAAACACACATAGCTATGTGTTAAGAAACGAGTTTCTTTTAAATATTTCTTTTTTCAAACTATAAATCTATGTTTCTATGTGTTTAAAATTAAAGCCACAGATTAAAGGATTAAAAAGATTAAAAAAACTTTGCGTCTTTGCGCCTTAGTGGCAAAAAACCTAGCTCCAAAAAAAAGAAAAAAAATAAATTAAACGTTTGCTGTCCTTCTTGCCCTCTTTTTTACTGCGCCATCAAATCTCTCTTGATTGTAAAAAGAGGGCCAAGAAACAGGAAATCAAAACAAAAAACAAAATGGAAGAAATCTTAAATCAATACGAAACAGTTCACGCAAGCGACGCTACAATTTGGTTCAAAGCAGGTAAAGTAGAAGATTTCCCAACCAATCGAGGCGGATGCATCAAATACAAAAACAAACAAATCGCGATTTTCAATTTCACCCGACGCAACGAATGGTACGCTTGCCAAAACGCCTGCCCGCACAAAATGGAAATGGTACTTTCAAGAGGAATGACAGGTTCAACAGACGACATTCCGAAAATCGCCTGTCCTATGCATAAAAAGACCTTTTCTTTAGTTGATGGTTCAAACCTAAACGGAGACGATTACAGCATTGCAACGTATCCTGTTAAAATTGTTGAAGACGAAGTATTCGTTGGCTTTGCGGATTAATTTTATAGCCACAGATTACACAGATTAAAAGGATTTTTTTTCGCCACGAATTACACCAATTACAATAATTAAATTCGTGGAGATTAGTGAAATTCGTGGCAAAAACATTTCAAATTATAGCCAAAGATTAAAGTTTGCGTTAGAAAAAATCCTTTTAATCTGTGTAATCTGTGGCAAAAACAGAAACAATAATTTGCGCAAATTCGTGAATTCGTGGCGAAAAAAAACATAATTCCGTATCTTTGAAATCTATTACTTAACCAAAAAAATGAACACACCTTTTCTAAAAGCAAGTGAATGGATTGATGCAGAAAACGCTCAGGATCCAAACATCGAAACCGATCAAAACAAAGAATATCCAAAAGAATTATTGTATTCAGACAGGATGTACAAAAGACTGATGGAATTTGAACCCAATGCATCAGAAGAAATTCAGATTGCTTCAAAAGCCCAGCATATCTGCCGATGGAAAGTTGCTCGCGAGTCTTATCCAATGGATCGTGTAGGTTATTTGAAATGGAGAGAAGAACTGAAAAAATTCCACTCAAAAACTACTGCTGAAATTCTGGCAAAAGCAGGTTACGATCAAGCTTTTATCGATCGTGTTTCTTTTTTGATTGAGAAAAAACTACTTAAAAAAGATGCCGAAACCCAATTATTGGAAGACGTAATCTGTCTGGTTTTTTTAGAATATTACCTAGAACCATTCGTTCACAAACACGACGAAGAAAAGCTGAAAAACATCATCAAAAAAACCTGGGATAAAATGTCAGACAAAGGACATCAGGAAGCCTTGAAAATCAGTTATTCCGAAGAAAACTTAAATCTTATAAAAGCCTCTTTGGGATTGTAAAACAATATGAAAAAAAGCAATCAGGAAGAAGACAAAATCACTTTCAAAAATTTACGTCGTCTGTATTTTTTTGCGCTTCTTACTATTGCCTTAACTATAATTGTCAGTCAGATTTTAGTGCAATACAATCTGAATCAGCAGTTAAGCGATTCCAAAATCATTAACTTTTCAGGAAAACAGCGAATGCTGAGTCAGAAAATCGTAAAAGAAGTTCTGATTCTGCATTACGTTTCCGATACCGCTTCTACTGAGCAAATTTCACATTTAGAAGAAGTTTTGGCACTGTGGAAAAAGAATCAAAACGCACTCGAAAACGGAAACGACAGTCTGGCTTTTCCAAAAGAAAAATCAGAAACGATCAATAAATTATATCTGGAAATCAATCCGATTTTCAATAAAATTGTTAAATCCACCGATTCGTTTTTACAAAATTTAAAGCAGAAAAAACAGTCTGCCGAAAAAAACGTAAAAACAATTCTGGAAAACGAAGGCAATTTCCTTTCCAAAATGAACGAAATCGTAACGCAATACGATCTCGAAGCACATGAAAAAGTAACCGAACAACGCCGAATAGAATACTGGATTTTCGGATTCACTTTACTGGTTCTTCTTTTAGAATTCTTCTTCATTTTCAAACCAACCAACAAGAAGATCGAGCGATTAATTGCCAAGCTTTTATCATCAGAAAAGAAAGCCTTAAAACTCGCATACGACACTGAAATCCTTAGCGAAATCAAGGAAAACTCCGTAAAAGAACTCAAATCGCTCAATTATGCAATGGAAAACACCTTACTCTATTGCCGAATTTCCCCGGACGGTTCTATCATTCATATCGGAGAAAAATTTGCAAAACTGCTTAATTATACCAAATTTTCTTCCAACAAAAAATTCTCTGAAGTTTTAACTGTTGACGAAAAAGAACAGCTTAACTTCGATCGTTTAATTTTCGAAAAACAGCGCAGTGGCTGGCAGGGCGAAATCAGTATTTTAAACAAAGAAAACGAAACCATTTGGCTCGATTTATCTATGGTTCCCGTAATGATCAAAAAAGACGAACTGGAACTTCTAATCGTTTGTTTCAACATCACCGAACGCAAAAAAGCACAACGCGAAGTCGAGCGCCTAAACCTTGAAAATACCACTGAAAAAATCAACCAGCAAAAGATTATTTCAAGCAAAATCGTTGAAAATCAGGAAAACGAGCAAAACCGAATCGCCAAAGAAATTCACGACGGAATTGGGCAAATGCTAACAGGTTTAAAATTCAGTCTGGAAAGCATCAATTTAGATGACAGAGAAAAATCGGAACAAAAAATTGAGTATTTAAAGAAACTTTCGCTAGACATTATAAAAGGTGTCCGAACAGCAACTTTCAACCTAATGCCACCGGAATTAAGCGATCACGGAATCGTTTCATCATTATCAAAACTTACTCAGGAACTTTCAAAACTAACCGGAAAAGAAATTCTTTTTTATAACAAAACCGATTTTGACCAACGTTTGGATTCCTTAATCGAAATCAACATTTACAGACTTACGCAAGAGGCAATAAACAACGCCATCAAATATGCCGAGTCATCGCATATCATCGTCCAGCTTTCGCATAGCGAATCATTATTAAGCATTATAGTTGACGATAACGGCAAAGGCTTCGATATCAAATCAGTCGACAAAAAACGCAACAGCGAATCCGGAATGGGCTTATTATTCATGAACGAACGCATCCAATACATCAACGGACGCGTTTTCATCAAATCCATCCCAGGCGAAGGAACGAGAATCACCTTCAACATCCCAATTCTTAAATGAGATAATTAGTCAATTAGATAATGTGTCAATTTGAAAAAAATAGATAATTATTTAACGCATTCTAAGAATTATCTAATTGCCACATTAACTCATTATCTAATTAATCAGGGCGAGCCAGTATTAGAAAAAGTGGGCTATCTAACTTTGTATATATGCGCCCACTTTCCCTAATACTGTCGGGCTATCCGGGCTACTTCGGTAGCTTCCTCCTATCCCTCTCGCGGGCAATCGTTTTCAAAAGACCTCTTATTTACTTCACATTTTTTTTGTCATTCTGGAGAACGAAGAATCACACAAGAAACTCCGTAATCAAAATCGGCAATCTTTGTCGACTCCCGAGTATGATTCTTCGTTCCTCAGAATGACAAACGTAACGTTAACCTTAATCTTGCCATTTCGATCCCGAGGCTTCGGGAGAGAAATCTCCGCAAGAAATTCCGTGATCAAAATCGACAATCTTTCCAGCTTTACAATGAAAAAAATCTGTTTAAATCTGCAAAATCTGCGTGCAAAAAAAAAGACAATCATAATCGCCAATCTTTGTAGAGTTACTTGTGGAAATCTCTCCTTCGTCGAGATTACAAACATTACGTATAGAAAACTTTGAAATTTGGAATTTCCAACATTAGAAATTTTAATATTGGAATTTACTTTTAAAAAAAGTACGTATATTAGCGTCTTCGTTATAGATGAATATACGTAAAAATCTAGAATCTAAATTAAGTAAATTATGAGTAATATCATTCGTGTAGTGCTGGCAGATGACCATGTTTTTGTTCGGGACGGGATCAAATCTTTATTGGAAAACGAAGCAAACATTGAGGTTGTAGGCGAAGCCATCGACGGTGCCGACGCACTTGAAGTAGTTGCCGAAACCAAACCTGATTTACTTATAGCCGATATTCGTATGCCAAACATGACGGGCATCGAATTAGTAGAAAAACTTAGAAGCGAAAACAATCCGGTGAAAATCATTATGCTTTCGATGCACGAATCGGAAGAATACGTATTGAAATCAATAAAAGCCGGTGCAGATGGCTATTTACTAAAAGGTTCATCTAAAGAAGAATTCTTAAAAGCACTGCACAGCGTTTCGGCTGGCGGAAAATATTTCAGCGGAGACATTTCGTCTATCTTAATTGGTCAATTAACGAATCCCGTTAATTCATTAGAACCAAAACAAAACTTGGGCGAAGAAATGATGATTACCAAAAGAGAAAAAGAAATCCTAACTCTTTTATTATCTGGAAAAGGAAACAAAGAAATCGCTGAAGCATTGGACATCAGTAAAAGAACTGCCGAAGTACACCGTTTCAATCTAATGAAAAAACTGAAAGTAAAAAACTTAATGGAACTTTCGAACAAAGCGACTGAGTATTCTTTAATCTAAAAAAATACGTATAAATACTTAATTATTTTTCAAAAACTGCGTTTTCGCATCTTTTAACTAGGTTATAGTACTTAATTTTGATAAAAAATATAAGTACTATGAAAACGACAAACTCATTATCGCAATCTCACAAAATTTTATTTTTGAACACATTGGCTTTTACAGTGTGTTTTGCCTGCTGGACATTAAACGGGGTTTTAGTAACCTTTTTAGTCGATAACGGAATTTTCCACTGGAGCGTTGTTCAGGTGGGATGGCTTTTAGGAATTCCGATTTTAACAGGATCAATCATGCGTCTGCCAATTGGAATCTTAACTGATAAATTTGGAGGCAAATATGTTTTTACACTTTTACTGCTTCTAAGCTCAATTCCGCTTTTCCTCCTTCCCTACGCCGACAGTTTTTTCATGTTTGCTTTACTTAGTTTCTTCTTCGGAATGGTTGGAACCAGTTTTGCTGTCGGAATTGGCTATACTTCAATTTGGTATCCAAAAGAATGGCAAGGTCGCGCTTTAGGAATCTTCGGAATGGGAAATGCTGGTGCCGCCATTACCACTTTTTTAGCACCTTCATTATTAAATCATTTTTCAATCGATGATCCACAAAATGGCTGGAAAGTTCTTCCTGTTATTTATGCTGTTTCTTTAGTTGTAATTGGCATTGCCTTTTTGCTTTTCACTCAAAACAAAAAACCAGAAAGCAGTACCAAAACGGTTTCTCAAATGCTTCTACCATTAAAATCACAAAGAGTTTGGAGATTCGGAGCTTATTATTTCTTAGTTTTCGGTTGTTTTGTAGCATATTCACAATGGCTTTTACCAAACTTTATGAATGTGTATCAGACTAGTTTAGTAATGGGCGGTTTGTTTGCTACAATGTTTAGTTTGCCATCTGGAGTTATCAGAGCTTTTGGAGGTTATTTATCTGATAAATTCGGAGCACGAAAAGTAATGTACTGGGTTTTGGGTTCTTCGGTAATTTTGAGCGCCTTATTATCAATTCCGAAAATGGAAATCACCACTTCAGGGCCAGGAATATTAGCCGCTAAAAAAGGCGTTGTAAACCAAATCAGCGATAAAACCGTAAAAGTTGGAGATAAAGAATATCCAATTGTGCAAAAAACAGCAAATACAGCTCAAAACACCATTTTTCCAACCACTTCAAGCTGGCAGGATGTAGTTGTATCACACAATCAAAGTGTTGCTAAAAAAGAGCTTATCGCCAAAGGAGTAACGGTTATTAAATTTGATGCCAATATGTGGGTTTTCTTGGTTCTCGTAATTCTAATCGGGATCTCTTGGGGAATTGGAAAAGCGGCAGTTTACAAACATATTCCAGAATATTTCCCTAGCGAGGTGGGCGTTGTAGGCGGAATGGTTGGAATGATCGGTGGATTGGGTGGTTTCTTTGGCCCGATAATCTTCGGATATTTATTAACTGCCACCGGAATCTGGTCAAGTTCATGGATTTTTATATTGTTGTTTTCAACCGGCTGTTTGGTTTGGATGCATTATGTCATCACTAAAAAAATAACCCAGAAACAAGAAATCAAAACAAAAACGACGGAGCAGCCTCAACTTATAGCGGCCGTAAACTAAAATTAAAAAATAATTAGATTATTATTAGCAAAGGCCTAATTTTCTTATAATTTTACGCTGCCAAAAAAATACCACTTTTATGAAAAGAATCATTTTTCTATTGCTATTAGGAACAACTGCACTTATGAATGCACAGGAATTGGATGTAAATTTACAAGTCAGGCCCCGTTTTGAATACCGAAACGGCTACAGAACACTTCTACCCGAAGGACAAAAAGGAACTTCACAAATCTCACAGCGTTCCCGCTTAAATTTCAATTACAAACAAGACGAATTAGTTGTAAAATTAACTTTGCAGAATACCAGAACCTGGGGAGATGTGCCAACAAATGCAGTAGCGGATAAAAACGGTGTGGCAGTTTTTGAAGCCTGGGCACAATACAATTTCAATGAGAAATGGAGTGCCAGAATGGGACGTCAGGTACTTTCATACGATAATCAGCGTATTTTAGGAGAGCAAGACTGGGGACAGCAGGCTCAAAGCCATGATGCCTTTACAATAACGTTTCAGACAGAAAAACAGAAATTGGATTTTGGAGGCGCTTATAATTCTACTGCCGAAAATACTTTTCAAACACCTTATACCGTTGCCAATTACAAAGCTTTACTATATGCCTGGTATCACAACCAATTTAGTGAAGCTCTTGGTTTAAGCTTTCTTGCTCTAAATACAGGTTACGAATACGCCAATACCGATGCGAAACTTTTAGTAGATTACAAACAGACTTTTGGACCTTATTTGGCATATAAAACAAATAAAATTGACAGTAATCTTTGGTTTTACGGACAAACCGGAAAAAGCACCGATTTACAAGTGAGCGCCTGGAATGCTGCCGCAAATTTCAATTACAACATTACAGATGCTTTTAAAGCTGGTTTAGGGTATGAGTTTTTATCCGGAAAAGCAGTAAATGACGGAAGCTCTGTAATCAAATCATTCAATCCTATTTTTGGAACCAATCATGGCTTTAATGGTTTTATGGATTATTTTTATGTTGCCAATCATTTAAATAATGTCGGTTTGCAAGATGCTTTTATTAAACTAAGCTACAATGTAAACAAATGGCAGTTTGCTTTGAGTCCTCATGTTTTTTTATCGGCTGCTGATGTCGTTACGCCTTTAAACGAAAAAATGGATTCTTATTTAGGAACTGAAATTGATGCTTCATTTATTTTCAATTTCAAAAAAGACATCACAATTACAGGAGGTTACTCGCAGATGTTTGGTTCAAAAACCATGGAATTTATTAAAAACGGAGACGCTGATCATACCAACAATTGGGCATGGTTATCAATATCTGTCAATCCCAGAATTTTTAGCTGGAAAAAATAATTTTTCTTCAAAATTAGCTTCTATATTTTACCCTTTTCCTATTTCTGGAAAAGGGTATTTTTTTTGACTTATCAAAAGCCGCTTATATATTTTAATTATTTATATTTGAATCGATTATGAACCCCAAATTCTATCCTGATGAAACCTTTTTTAAAACTATCAATGTTAACCTTCATTGTTACGCATACTGGTATTGCCCAAAAATACAATGATGATTTAATTTCGAAAAACTCCGAAATAAACTTTGCCAAAACACCCAAAAGAGGCATTAAAAAAAACAACATGGTTTATTATGTTGAAAACGACTTACAAACCATATCAGCCTACAAAAGAAGTAAATTGAAATGGCAGACCAACGTAATTTCGGTTTGCGGAAAACCTAAAAAAGGAAATCCTGAAATTAGATATGTTGGCTATAATTCAGACAAACTGCTTATCGTTATGGGAAAACATAATTTTGCAGAAATTGATGTTAATAGCGGTGTAACTACACTTGTTTAAAAAGATAAAGAGATTTTTTTAAAATCTGAAATTTAAAGAATGCCCTTTTTCTGTTTTGAGAAAGGGTGTTTTTTTTGTGTTTAATACAAATTATTCTACTTTTTAAATTGGTATATTTGATACATGAAGAGTTTTAAAAACACAGCATTAATACTAATTATTATTATTTTTTTCAGTTGTGAAAAGAACGTTACTGACTTAGAATTTGAAAAAAGTGTAATGACTGAAATTTTTCCGAATTTAATTGATTCCATATGCATTGATTATAGACTTTTTAGTGTTCCACCACCTCTTTACGGGAAAACAATATTTGATGATAATGGAAATAGAATTGGTATTGATACAACAAATGCAAAAGAAAAATACGACCGAGAACTATTAGAAGTAAACGCCAGGATGGCACAAATCGAAAAAGATACCTCAAAATTAATTATTGCATTTGATTCCACCCTAAAATACAGTGAAGAAGATTTGACAAAATACTTTAAAACACATTTTAAAAACGCTAAAACTTTAATTCCGAAAGAAAAGAAAGACAGTGCGTATATATTCGAATACAAAAACATCAAACTTCCAAATAAATTTGAACTAAAAGATATTGCACTATTTCCAAAAGGAAGAGAAATATGGAAAACTGAATATCCTTTTGTTTTTAATGGAGTTGTCTCTTTTTCTAGAATTCAATTTGATCAAGATAAAAATTTGGAATTTTAAATGGTGGTTTTACTTGGGGCAGACTTTCTGGACAAGGCTTCAGAATCTTTATAAAAAAAGTGAACGAAAAATGGATTATAGATAAAATAGAAAACACATGGATCTCTTGAATATTTAGTTTTAGAACTTAAACCAATTTAAAAATAATGAACAACACCTGGACTCAAAGATGGGACGACCGTTACAAAACCGAAGAATTCGCATACGGAGAAGAACCAAATAATTATTTAAAAGAACAAATTGAAAAGCTACAAACGGGCAAAATCCTTTTTCCTGCCGAAGGAGAAGGGCGAAATGCCGTTTTTGCCGCAAAACTAGGATGGGAAGTTTCGGCTTTTGATATTAGTGAAGAAGGTAGAAACAAAGCGCTTCTTTTGGCAAAAAACAACAATGTTTCGATTGATTATCAAGTTGGTGAACTAGAAATACTAGATTTTGAACCATCACAATTTGATGCAATAGCTTTAATTTATGCGCACTTTCCTGCAGAAATTAAATCGGATATTCACAAACAGTTAAATGCATTATTAAAAAAAGACGGAATTATAATCTTTGAAGCTTTCAGCAAAAAACATTTAGAATATGTAACTAAAAATGAAAAAGTAGGCGGACCAAAAGACATTGAATCTCTTTTTTCAATAGAAGAAATCAAAGCCGATTTTCCTAATTACGAAATCATAGAATTAGAAGAAAAAGAAATTGAACTCAACGAAGGTTTATTTCATAACGGAACAGGTTCTGTAATCCGATTTGTGGGAAGAAAAAAATAAATACCCGACGTAGAAACGCATTGTGATGTGTCTCTACAAAAAAAAACTTAAAAAAATATTCCCTTGGAAGATAATTCGTAAATTTGAAAAAATATTCAATGTCATGGATTTACAAACTAGAAAAATAGAATTTGTTCAGGAATTTTTAAAAATTCAAAGCGAAGAACTGATTTCTCAGCTGGAAAATTTATTAAAAAACAAAGACATTACCGATGATAATGATTTTTTCAAACCAATGTCAATTGAAGAGTTTAATAATAGAATAAACCAATCTGAAGATGATTTTAAAAATGGAAGATATAAAACGACTTCTCAGCTTTTAGAAAAATACAAATAATGAAATTAAAAATTGTCTGGTCGCAGTTTGCAGAAAATGAAATTGATAAAATCTACGACTATTATCTTCATAGAGCTGGAATCAGAGTCGCTAAAAAAATCATTCAGGAAATAATTTCTGAACCAAATAAGCTCATTTCCAATAATCTTTCTACTCAAATCGAAGAACTTTTGCTTGACCGACAAAGTGAATATCATTATTTAGTCTGTAAAAATTATAAGATTATTTACAGCATAGATAAAGAAAATAAGCAAATCCAAATTGCTGACGTTTTTGACACAAGACAAAATCCTGTAAAACTTAGACGCACAAAATAAACTTCAATACATGAAATAATACGTATTGAACTCAAGAATCTATTCAAACATAAAACATTTCTGTGCGAGACGCACTGCAGTGCGTCTCTATAATAAAAAACCTTAGCAACTTAGAACCTTAGATTAAAAATACTTATGCTCCATAATCTCAGATCTTAACTCTGAAATTCCTAAAATCCCAACACGCTTTCCTTCCGTTTTAATTAAAGATTCTTTTTTAAGGCTAGACAAAATACGTATCGCTTGTTCTTCAGTAGTTCCGGCAAAATCAGCAATTTCTTTTCTGGAAAGGTCAATATCAATCAACCCGTTGATTTGTCCAAATTTACGATGAATATAAAGCAGTAAATCGATTACACGTTCACGAACATTCATGTGGGCTATTTTCCGGATATTGTTTTCGCTTTTATTTAATTCGTCGGCGTAAAAAAGCATCAAAGCATACGTAAATTCAGGAATGTGTTGTAAAATCTCCATCATCGTTTCATTGCTGAAATTACACAAAACCGTATCTTCCAAGGCATAAGCTCCAATTAAGTATTTTTTTCCAGTTCCAAATCCGCGGAAACCTACAATGTCACCGTTTTTAGTAAGACGAACAATTTGTTCTCGGCCATTTATTCCCGTTTTTACGGTTTTAGCTTTTCCTTTACAGATAAAATAAAGGCCTTGCAAAGACGCCCCTTCCACAATAAAAGGATCCGATTTCTTGCAGATTAACTGCTGTTTCTTAGATACATAGTTTTTCATCTGCTCCAAATGCAGGTGTTTCTTGATAAAGCAATTTTCATTGGCACAAGAATCACAGAGCGTTTGTTCTTCTTTCATGAGTCCAAATTTTTATCGGATTAAAAACTAATTTCTTGTTACTCATTTTAATGCATCAAAAATAAAAAAATAAATTCAAAAATTACGTATTTATACGTAAAAATACTTATTTTTGTGTACGTAATTTATTTACACAAACAGATTCAAAAATTAGTATCTAAAAAAGAACTGTAATGCAAAACACAAAAATCAAAACTACCTGTTCGTATTGTGGCGTTGGCTGTGGTATTGTTGTAACTAACGATGCTAAAAACGGCGTTATGGTTGAAGGTGACAAAGATCATCCGGTAAACAAAGGAATGTTATGTTCAAAAGGAATGAATCTGCATTACGTAGTCAACGATACTTCTGACCGAATTTTATATCCCGAAATGCGAGGAAGTAAATCGTATCCGCTGGAGCGAGTAAGTTGGGATACCGCCTTGGATCGTGCTGCGGCCGTTTTTTCTTCTATAATAAAAAAATACGGGCCAGACAGCGTTGGATTTTATATTTCAGGACAATGTCTAACAGAGGAATATTATTTGGTAAATAAACTTGTGAAAGGTTTTTTGAAGACCAATAATATCGATACTAATTCCCGACTCTGCATGAGTTCTGCCGTTGTAGGCTATAAAAAAACTTTTGGAGAAGATTCTGTGCCAATTGCTTACGACGACATCGAATTAGCCGACACGTTTCTAATTACAGGAGCAAATCCCGCATGGTGTCACCCTATACTTTTCAGAAGATTAGAAAAACACAAAGAAAAAAATCCTAAAACCAAAATAATTTGTATCGATCCGAGACGAACTGATACAGCTGCTTTCGCCGATTTACATCTTCAAATTCTTCCCGGATCAGATATTATTTTATATCATGCGATTGCCAAACGAATTATCGAAAAAGGCCATGTAGATCACGATTTCGTTAAAAATCATGCTGAAAATTTCAAGCAATACAAAGACTTGGTTTTAAGCACTTCGCTTGAAAAAGCATCTAAGCTCTGCGGTATTTCTGTAAACGATATTAAACTCGCTGCCGATTTAATTGGAAAAGCAAAGGGTTTTATTTCGCTTTGGGCAATGGGGCTGAACCAAAGCGCTGTTGGAGTTGATAAAAATACGGCACTTTTAAATTTATCGTTATTAACGGGGCAAGTTGGAAAACCAGGTTCTGGCCCTTTTTCTCTAACTGGACAGCCTAATGCAATGGGCGGACGAGAAGTGGGTGGCATGGCGACACTTTTGGCCGCACATAAAGATATTGCCAATCCAACACATCGCAAAGAAGTGGCTGACTTTTGGGGCGTTGACGAAATCTCAGACAAACCAGGTTTAACGGCAACAGAAATGTTTGAAGCTTTAGAGTCTGGAAAAATGAAAGCCGTTTGGATTATCTGTACGAATCCGCTAGTGAGTTTACCTGATTCCCGAAGAGCCGAAAAAGCACTTCAAAATGCCAAATTCGTTGTGGTTCAAGATATTTCGCATAATGCGGATACCGCCAAATTTGCCGATTTACTTCTTCCTGCTGCAGGCTGGCTGGAAAAAGAAGGAACGATGACCAATTCGGAACGTCGTATTTCGTATTTACCAAAAGGAATCAATGCGCCTGGAGAAGCGCTTCCGGATATCGAAATCTTAATTCGTTTTGCTAAAAAAATGAATTTCAACGGCTTCAATTTTAATAATGCCGAAGAAATTTACAAAGAGCATTGCGCACTTACAAAAAACACCAATATTGATATTTCGTTCTTAAATTATAATCGTTTAAAAACCGAGGGAACTTTTCAATGGCCCGTTCCGGATTACAATCATCCAGGAACACCAAGACTTTTTACCGATAAAAAATTCTATACACATTCTGGAAAAGCGATTTTTAATCTGCCTGTTTCTATCGAAAATACTTCGGTACAGCCCAATGCTGAATTTCCTTTCATATTAACAACAGGAAGAATTCGCGATCAATGGCACACAATGACGAAAACAGGAAAAGTGTCAAGATTATTAACCCATATTCCGAGTCCGGTTTTAGAAATTAATCCGATTGACGCTTTTAAAAATGATATTAAAAACGGTGATATTGTAACGGTTTCAAGCAAAAATGGCGAAGTTCGGGTAAAAGCAAAAGTGACGGATGCAATCAAAGAAAAAGTACTTTTTCTGCCAATGCACTGGGGAAAACAACTCGAAAATGATTTAAACCGAACGAATAATTTAACCAATACGGTTGTCGATCCCGTTTCAAAAGAACCTGATTTTAAGTTTACCACAGTTTCAATCAAAAAATATGTAAAACCGTTTCAGAAAATTGCCATTGTAGGTGCCGGAGCCGCTTCTTTCCGATTCATTCAAAACTATCGTGAATTCAATACAACCGATGAAATTATTGTTTTTTCGAATGAAGTAAATCCGTTTTACAATCGTGTTTTGCTTCCCGAATATATGACGGGAGAATTTACTTGGGAACAGCTTTTAAAAGTAAAAGACGGCGAAACTTTCAATAAGTTAAAAATAACCATGAAAGCTGGAGTTGCTATTGATAAAATAGACACTTCAAGTAAAATTATAAAAGACAGTTCAGGTGAAACTCATACTTTCGATTCTTTGATTCTGGCAACAGGAAGCCGTCCCTTTGTTCCGGAAAATGCACAATTGCATCTTCCTGGTCGATTTACCGTTCGAAGAAAAGAAGATGCTGATCGTTTGAAAAAACATCTTGACAGCACCAATCTTCCGCCAGAAGAACAGCATGTTGTGATTATTGGCGGTGGTTTATTAGGATTAGAATTGGCTGCCGCTTTAAAACATAAAAAAGTAAAAACGACTATAATTCAGCGTGCGTCTCGTTTAATGGAACGTCAATTGGATCGTATTTCGAGTAAACTTTTGGCGGAAGAAGTACAGCTTCGCGATATTCAGATTTATTTTGATAACGAAGTCAGTACCGTTTTTGAAACCGATAATCCAAACGAAATCGAGATTGCTTTAAAAAGCGGTAAAATATTAACAGCCAATGCAATTGTCTATACGATTGGAACGATTCCGAATATCGAAATCGCCCGAGAAAGCGGTTTAATCTGCGGACGAGGTGTAAAAGTCAATCAATATCTTCAGACTTCAAATCCTGATATTTTTGCGATTGGAGAAATAGCAGAATTCAACAATAAATTGTTCGGAATCACTTCTGCCGCCGAAGAACAAGCTGATATTCTGGCCAACTTTTTAGCTGGCGATATCAGCAGTTATTACAAAGGTTCAATTTTGATGAATATTCTAAAATTAGAAGATATCAATCTTTGCAGTATTGGCGATTTGACGATTCCAGAGAATGACGATTCGTACGAAGAAATCGTTTTTACCGATCTCAAAAAACGTTATTACAAAAAATGTATCGTAAAAGATGATCTTCTGGTCGGTGCGATTTTAATGGGAGACAAAAACGAGTTTGCTGAATTTAAAACGATGATTGAAAGCAAAATCGAATTATCAGACAAACGAAATACACTTTTAAGAGGAAGTTCAAATGCAAAACCCGTTCTCGGAAAACTAGTCTGTTCGTGCAGTCAGGTTGGTTCGGGAAACATTGAAGAAACCATTAAAAGCGGTGTAAACGATTTCACGGAATTATGCAAAAACACAGGCGCAGGTTTAGGATGCGGAAGTTGTAAAACGGAGGTAAAAGAAATTTTGGCTAAGTGTAAATAGGTTCTTTTTTGAATGCTGCTTTACTTTGAACATAAATTTTACCGCAAAGAGCGCAAAGTTTTTTCGCAAAGATTCGCAAAGTATATTTAAAGAAGACAAAGTTCGCAAAGCTTTGAGAATAGATTTTAGTCAATCTTTGCGAACTTAAAAAAAACAATTTAACACACAGAATATAAACCTTAGAAACCTTTGTGAAAAACCTTTGCGGACTTTGCGGTTAAATCAACACAATCCAAAACCTGAAACCTGAAACAAAGAAAACCTGAAACAAAAACCATGGAACTAACAAGATTAATAGTAAAAGGAGGCGTTATTTCGCCGGGAGAACTTAGAGAGGTTGTAAATATCGCTTCAGAGGAAGGTTTGGATTCCATTTCTTTTGGTTCCAGACAGGATATTATTTTCCCGAAAGGTTTTAAATCTTTAGACAAAACCACTTTAGGCAAACATCATTTTGTTTATCCTGATCAAAAGAGCGGAAATAATATTGTATCGTCTTATGTTTCGACCGATATTTTCAGAAATACCAATTGGTTAACTGGAAATCGCTTTCTCTATATTTTAGAAGAATTCAAAGAACAACCAAAACTGAAAGTCAACATAACCGATCCGAAACAGCAATTGGTTCCTTTATTTACAGGACATTTGAATTTTATAGCTTCAGAAATCGAGGACTACTGGTATTTATACATCCGTCTTCCAAAATGGGGAAAAATGGAAACCTACCCTGTTCTGCTTTATACTTGGGATTTGGCTAAAATTTATTATCAAATAGAAAAAATTGCCGAAGAAGAAGAATTAGTCGACATCGACCCCCTTTTTAGTCTGGTCAGCGAAGCTTTAGACACTAATAACCGTACAATTGACAAACCGCTGAACATTCCGTTTTATCCTTTTCCATACTACGAAGGAATGAATCATATGGGAATCGATCAATACTGGCTGGGATTGTATTGGCGAAATAATCTGTACGATCTGGATTTTCTGAAAGAAATGTGCGATCTGTGTTTTGAATGCAAAATCGGAAAAATCTCGATTACGCCCTGGAAATCTTTCATTATAAAAGGAATTCCGAAAGACCGAAAATTAGAATGGGAAAAATTCCTTGGTAAAAGAGGAATCAACGTTCGTCATTCATTATTAGAATTAAACTGGCATTTACCAGTAGCAATGGAATGGGCTTTGAATCTTAAAACTTTTTTAGTTCGAACTTTAGACCAATTTGATATCAGTACCTACGGGCTGAATTTCGGAATTTCAGAATACAATCGCGACGGACATTATTTTACTTCGATTGTAATCGAAAAAAACGAACTTCCGACAGCTTTAGAGTCTATTAAAATCAGAGATACTTATAATGTTTTGTTTGCGAAGAATTTCGACCCCAATACACGCGAATATATTGTGCATTCACAAGATATTGACAAATTGGAACTTCCGACTATTTTAATTGAATTAAGTCGGAAATACTTCGATGAGCTCGGAAATACTACAGCTGAGACTAACGAAAATAAACAGACAAAAGAAAAACAAAAACGAGATATTTACCAATGTCAGGAATGTTTAACACTCTACAATTCTGAATACGGAGACGAAACTCAGGGAATTCCTAAAGACATTTTGTTTGAAAATCTGCCAGAAACCTATTGCTGTTCTCTTTGTGAAGCACCAAAAAGCAATTTTAGAATTTTAGAGCTGGTAAAAAACTAATCCTGTCATTTCAAATATTAATCAGGAGCTGTTCCTGCTGTCCGCTGTATCTTTTATCGCGCCGCGGCACGATAAAAGAATGCCGCTTCCATCAGGGCCGGGCCGTCATTTTTAAAAGAGCTTATTAGCAAAAAGACTTATTATACAGCAAATTCTTCTATTTTTTCATGTAGAATTGTTAAGAAATTCAGGTTTAAATTTTCAGACAAAAAATTAACCTTTTAACAATCAGGTATTTAATTCCTAAAAATATCAAAAAACTTAACATTAGAAAGCTTGTTTTATAATTATCTTTACTTAACCAAAACTTAACAATTTGGTTACACTACTATTAATACCCTCATTTAAAGCACTTAATATATGGAAAACAAACCCGAAGAAATTACTCCTGAAAAAACTGATTCTCCAGCAGCAGAAAACGTAAAACCAGCTGCAGAAGAAACAAAAGCTGCGCCAGTAAAACCAACAGCTGCCAAAGCAGCTCCGGCCAAAACGACAACGGCTGCGAAACCTGCTGCCGCAAAATCTACTGTAACAAAAGCGCCTGCTAAACCAGCAGTAAAAACAACTGCTCCTGCAGCAACAGTAAAAACTACTGTACGCAGAACACCTGCAAAAAAAGTTACAGCACCTGTAGTTAAACCGGAAGTTATAGAACCTATAGCTGAAATAAAAGAAGAGACTACAACAGAGACTACTTCAACAAAAGAAACTGCTGAAGACAAACCTAACAATAAAAAAACTAAAAAGGTGAAAGATAAGGACAAGGAAAAAGAGAAAAAGAAAGCGGCAAAGAAAAAAGAGAAAGCCAAAAAAGATAAAAAGAAAGAGAAAGCTAAAAAAGCAAAATTAAAAGCTGCCGCTAAGAAAAAAGAAAAAGCTAAAAAAGCAAAAGACAAAGCGAAAGCTAAAAAAATTGCTAAAAAGAAAGCAAAGTCTAAAAAAAAGGCAAAAGCTAAAAAGAAGAAATAATGAAGAGAAAGGTTTGACTTTATGAGTTAAACCTTTTTTATTTTGACACTATCCTAAAAAGTGTGTAAGTTTAAAATAACGGGGTTTGACTTTTTAAT
>NZ_JBMDKA010000060.1:0-9859 GCF_057809475.1 Flavobacterium sp. FG19
GCAATAGCGAATCTGTCTCATCCGCGTTCCATTTTTTAATTTTTAATTCTCAATTATTAATTTTTAATTGAATTTACATTCCCTGCGCCTGAATTGCTGTAATGACAACTGTATTGATAATATCATCAACTGTACAGCCGCGGCTTAAGTCGTTTACGGGTTTGTTTAATCCCTGAAGCATTGGACCAATTGCTAAAGCTCCGGTTTCTCTCTGAACAGCTTTATAGGTGTTGTTTCCTGTATTTAAATCCGGAAAAATTAGTACACTGGCCTGTCCTGCCACTTCAGAATCCGGCATTTTGCTTTTTCCAACGCTTAAATCAACCGCAGCATCATACTGAATCGGGCCTTCAATTTTAAGATCGGGTCTTTTTTCTTTTACAATTGCTGTGGCAGTTCTTACTTTATCTACTTCATCTCCTTTTCCTGATGAACCGGAAGAATAAGAAAGCATGGCTATTTTAGGTTCAATTCCAAATGCAAGGCTTGATTCTGCCGAAGAAATAGCGATTTCTGCCAATTGTTCTGCTGTTGGATTTGGATTAATGGCACAGTCTCCGAAAACGGAAACACGGTCTTCTAAACACATAAAAAACACTGAAGAAACAACAGAAGAATTGGGTTTAGTTTTGATGAATTGAAGCGCTGGCAGAATCGTATGCTGTGTGGTATGTGCTGCGCCGGAAACCATTCCGTCTGCATGGCCTTTGTACACCATCATGGTTCCAAAATACGATACATCTTCCATTAAATCCCTTGCCATGGTAATACTTACGTTTTTGGCTTTTCGCAGCTCATAATAGGTATTTGCATAATCTTCATAAAATTCAGATTCTATCGGATTGATGATATTTACTTTTGAAAAATCAAGCGTAATACCAAGTTCTACCACCTTATTTTCAATTTGTTTTTTATCTCCAATAATCGAAATATCGACCACATCCATATCTAATAATCTTGCTGCCGCTGTAATAATTCGGTCATCATTTCCTTCTGGCAGTACAATATGTTTTCTATGCTGTTTGGCCCTTTTAACCATATTGTATTGAAACATTTTCGGTGTCATGCCCTCAGCCTGGAAAGTGATTAATCTTTCCGATAAAGCATCATTATCAACGTATTTCTCAAATGTCGTTATGGAGGTTTCAATCTTATGCGTATTATTGGCGTAAATCTCCGATTTAATAGAACCAATTTTATTGGTGATATGATACGTTCCGCCATCAACAGCAATAATGGGAACAATTGCCGAAAGTCCTTCTATAAGCTTTAAGATACTTTCTTCCGGAACAATATTTCCTGTCAAAATAATTCCTGAAATAGTTGGATAATTGGCGGATTCGTTTGCTTGTAAAGCTCCTAAAATAATATCCGAACGATCTCCAGGTGTAATTACCAAAGCATTATCATGCAGATGAACTAAATAATTATGCAATTGCATAGCCCCTACGCTGTAATGTCCGATTTCATTATTCAGGTAATTTTCTCCAAACAGCACTTTTGCATTCAATTCGTTTACAATTTCCTGCATCGTCGGATTATTTAAACTCGAGATTAGCGGAATAGTGTTTATCAAAACATTTGAAGGTAACGTCTTTTGAAGGCTGTTAGTAACCAATTCAATATTTTCTGGCTGTACTTTATTAGCAAAAACAGATAAAACCTCAACTTCTTTGAGTTTGAAAGAATCGTAGACTAAATACAAGCTGTCTAAAAGTTCCTCTAAAGTTTTACCAACTCCTGAACCGACAATTATAGTTGGAATTCCAAGGTTCTTGGCAATTAAAACATTCAAATCTAATTCTATTGAAGTTCCTTCGCCTGTAAAACTGGTTCCTTCGACCAAAACAAAATCAAAACGCTCTTCCAGCTTTTTATATTTCTCTATAATCAGATCCAGAACCTCGCCTATTTTTCCTTTATTCTTTTTCTTGATTAATCTGCTTTTCGTAATCGCATACGCGTCCTCAAAACGAATATCAAGGTTAAAATACGACAAAACGGTTTCGATATGATTATCTACCTCACCATCGACAAAATCTTCAATTATAGGCCTAAAATACCCCACTTTAGCAGTTTTTCCGATCAGGATACTCATCAAACCGAGCGTGATGATCGATTTACCACTGTTGTGATCGCTTGTTGCTATATATATTGCTTTACTCATAATTATTTATATTTATTCTAAATAGTAAATTTAATAGAAATCATTTCTTTTCCGCCTGAAACAAACGTTAAAACCAGCGGCGTTTCTTAAAATAAATGATCAGGGCTATAACCAGCAGAAACATGACGCCCATAACGACAAAATAGCCATTCTTCATTTTGAGTTCCGGCATGTTTTCGAAGTTCATTCCGTACACTCCAACAATAAAAGTAAGCGGAATAAATATGGCCGAAATTATCGTTAATGTTTTCATGATTTCGTTCATTTTTCGGCTTTGTTCCGAGAAATAAAAATTAGAGGCGCTTTCCAAAGCACTCATATCCGATTCTATCTGCTCTAAAAGTTCTAAACTTTTCTGATGCAGTCTGATAAAGAAATTGAATGTTTCTTTTTGGATAAGCCCGTTATTCTCATCGTCGTCTTTAATGGTTTTGAGATAATATAAGGAATCCCTCAGGGGTACAATAGAACGTTTTAAAAAATTTAAGTTATCACGGTGGTTTTCAATTTTTTCTAAAATAGCCGGTTTAGCATCCTTTTTAGTTAAATTGATCAATTCTTCTATTTTATCTTCTTCATCTTCCAGCGTAATATAGAAGTTTTCCATAACCGCATCCAAAAGCAGATACAAGAGATAATCTACTTTTTTGGTTCTGACAATTCCCGCATGTGTACGAAGGCGCTCCCTGATATGGGTAAAGAAATCACTTCGTTTTTCCTGAAATGAAATCAGGACTCCGTCTTTCAAAATAAAACTCAGTTGTTCTACACTAATATTATCTGAGTATTCAGAAGGAAGAAGGGATTTTATATTAAAGAACAACACATTCTCCTGTTCTTCTAATTTGGTTCTTTTAGTCGTATTTAAAATATCAGCTAAAAGAAAATCATCGAGTTTAAAATGAGCGCCAATGGTTTTAATAAGATTAATATCGTTCAGCCCATGTATGTTCAGCCAGTTATTTTTTGTAATGTCAAAACAGGAATTCAACGCCAAAACTGTAAACTTATCATACTCAACAACATCAGCGTCATTATATACAAAAAGCTGCATTTCGGTTTCGTGTTCTTTATGAGATCCGGTATACTCTAAAGTAATATGCTGAAGCTTTCGGCCCTTCTTATATTTGATCTTTCTCATTCATGAAAATTTACAATAGTAATATTACGAAAAAGAATCCGAAGAAGAAATGACATTTATCAGTTTGATGAGAAAGATTTAACAAAACACACGAATTAAAAAGTAATCTTTTTACTACTTTTACATCAAAATCAAACCCAACAGGTTCTAAAAACCTGTTGGGTTTCATGAACATATGAAGTATGCAAAAAATTGAAACTTTAGAGTCTGGAAATTACTATCATATATATAATCGCGGAATTAATAGTGAAAATCTTTTTAAAGAAGATAGAAATCATGAATATTTCCTTATGCTTTATACCAAACATATTGATCCAACTGCCGAAACATTAGCCTGGTGTTTACTAAAAAATCATTTTCATTTATTAGTAAGAATTAAAACTTTTGAAGAAATTTTAAAAAGTCACAAGGAATATGAAATCAAAAAAATAATCCCTGCACATCAATCTTTTGGAAATTTATTTAATGCTTACACAAAAGCAATTAATAAAGGATATAATAGACATGGAGCCTTATTTGAAAGGCCTTTTAAAAGAAAACTAATCGGTAATGAATCCTATTTACGTTCCGTTATAAAATATATTCATTACAATCCAGTAAATCATGGTTTTTGCGAACATCCAATAGAATATCCATGGAGTTCTTATTCAGCTTGTATATCTGAGAAATCGACTAAATTAAAACGTGAAAAAGTGATTTCATTATTTGAAAATATTGACAATTTAAAATCTTCTCATAATGAAAAAGAGAATTTTACTTCCTTAGAAGAATTTCTTAATTTATAATGCAAACCCGACAGGTTTTAAAAACCTGTCGGGTTTAACTTCATGGTAAAAAAGGCTTTATTATATCTTAATTACCTTAAAAACTGAACGATACAAAAACTTAGAAAATCAAAACAACAAAACTAAATCTCAATCCGATAGCAAACCCGACAGGTTTTAAAAACCTGTCGGGTTTAACTTCATGGTAAAAAAGGTTTTATTAAACATAACCAAAGTCCACAAAAAAACCGAGTCATTTCTGACTCGGTTTTCTATCTTAATACTTTGTACTAATTACTTAGTACTAAAGAATTATTTTACTTCTTCAAAAGTAACAAACCTATATATAACGGTACATTACAAAGCAATGGTACAAATAAGGTACAAATAAATCTGCAAAATAACGAGTAAAAAGACTACTAAATTAAAGATTTGTCCACTCATTGGATCTCAAAAGTTCCCCAATCAAAAAAAAACTTAATTAATTAAAAATCAAAACATTAAACCCTATTTACATACCAGTTTTTCAACAAACTTATTAATCAGAAATTTATTTTGATCATCTTCAAAAACTGCTCAAATTTTAATGCAGATTTGTGGCACATTGCATTTAAAAAAACAGAAATCCAGTAAAATAAAATCCTTACAAGCTTAGGTTCGACACTGTACGCTCAAGACCAATAATCTTAAAGCAAGAGCTTCATTCAAATTCGAAGCTCATGCTTTTACTATCTAGTTTTCAATTATTATTTAACATCTTTTATGTCTGCACTACTAACTGTCATTTAGCTGAAACTAAAATTGGGTGATTTCCTCCTTAAATTAAGATTGATTCCATAGACATATAAAAATCACCTCTTCATTTAATTTACACTCAAACAAACAACAACAACAACAAAAAAAAAAAAAAAAAAAAAAATAGCAATAAACAACTAAAAATAAAATACTTAACATCAAAAACAAAACTCAAATAAAATGCTTAACGAAAAATTTATGGCTAAAAATTTTGTCATACAAAAAAAAGTATGCCGTTCGCATTTATACAATTTAATGTCATGTCGATCGAGTAATTTTACTTTCTGCAAAAGCTGGAAAATCAGAGTAGGATGAAGTAAACGCTCTTCTTATAAAGAAGCCGCAAATGCAGTATTTAATCCTAAATCCTGTAATCTTGGAAAAAACAAAAGGACCGCGTGATGGATAGTTGTCAAGACTTTTCCTTATCGCCGCTATTCGAAAATGGAAACTAACATCGAACATTAAAAATTTTTAAAATGAGAAAAATTATCCTTGCATTGCTTTCGCTTTCTGCTAGTTTTGTCTTTGCCCAAAATCCGGTATCCTATCCAAAGGACACTGCCATTTCAAAACCGGAATTAAATTTTGAAGTGTTATGGCATACTTTTGAAGACAACTATGCCTTCTTTAAGTTAAGGAATATTGACTGGCATGCCACCTATCAAAAATATAGGCCACTGATAAACGCCAATACTTCTGATGATTCTTTATACACGGTTTTTTCTCAGATGCTGGCTCCTTTTAATGACAATCATATCAATGTTATCGTTCCGGGAATAAAGCAATTCAAATCCGTGAAACCTTCGCAGTTCGTAAAAGAGTTCCCAACGGATAGTTTGCGTAATGAGTTTTGGCAAATGGTAAATTCTTCCTTATCGCAAAAACATTTTACAGCGCTGCAATACGCAGGTCCTGAATTTAATCATGTACCTCTGTTTGCTTATTCGACTTCAAATGGTATTGGATACCTGCGTTTCAACAGATGCTTCGTCGATCAGGATTCCAATAATGTGCCTGATGCAGTAGTTGCAGGCAAATTATTGGATATGTTATTTGCAAGTTTTAAAGATGTAAAATCAATTATCATAGATGTAAGAGATAATATTGGTGGCAATGATGAATTTGCTTATGAAGTTGCCGGCAGATTTGCAGCTAGTAAAGTAATCGGAATGCATAAAAAAACGAGAATAAGAAAGGGAGGATATGAAGATTTTGGGCAGCTTGAAACATGGTACACTGAGCCTAAAGGTGTTTTTCAATTTACAAAACCTGTAGTAGTCTTAACCAATGACAAAACAGTAAGCGCCGGAGATTTGTTTGCTTCGATAATGAGAGAACTGCCCAATGTAAAAATTGTCGGTTCAAGCACACGTGGCATTTACTCAAATATGTATGGCTTTACACTTCCAAATGGGTGGCTTATTTCACTCTCTAATGAGCGGTACTACGACAACAAAATGATTTGTTATGAAGGAATCGGCGCACCTGTTGACATTCATGTTCTAAATACCCAAAATGATTTGCTAAACGTGAATGACCCCGTATTAGACACAGCTATCAAAGAATTATTGAAGACCCGCTATTAAATAAACTACCGCTATTTGAAACAAAAACTAAGCAAATTTTACTGATTTTTCGTAAGTTTTAGTTTTTGTGGCAATATTGTGGCACATGATATTTTGGACTTGATACTATTTCTACCACAAATAGTTAAGGCGAATTTTATCGATTTTTTCATCGAGATAAGTTTTGTGGCATATTCGTGGCACATAACTTTTCATATACTTATTAAATCATTAAAATCAAACTTTACCAACCAGAAGTTCGAATGTCAGAGCGTCCCTATTCAAAATTTGAAAATGTTTAAATTATTTCAAGAATAAATCTTTTTTTTTCCTACATAACTACTTATTAACCTGCTGTTCTTCTAAGGCTAATTGTTGGTTTATTTCTCTTGGATTATTTCTAAAATTAGATCCTGCATAAACATTACACAACATTTCCTAATATCATAAAAAAATCTTGAGCCAATTTATTTAACTTTACTTCTTAAAGATAATTAAAGTATGGTGTATGGCAATTTTGAAGATGCGGATCTTCCCAAAGTAAATCCAAACGAGAGCCTTGAAACAGTTTCCGAGTATCATCTCCTATCACTGTTCCCTGTTGAAAAATTTCAAATAAGGCCTCAAAAAGACCGGGACAAAGGAATTGATTTTCATATTGAGCTTAAAAAAGAGCTGCCAGATGGCGGATGGAGATACACCAACTACCAATTCGCTGTACAGCTAAAGGCAACCAATACAATCCAGCTGTCTGAGGATAGTAGCTTTGGCATGCAGCTATCCACTTCAAATATCAATTACCTGCTCAATAATCCGATGCCTGCCTATTATATCTTTTACCACCATCCCACAAAGGCTTTTTTCTACGAAAATGTAAAGAACCTTGCCGTGCAGCTCCAGAGCAAGAACCTCGAATGGCAAAAGCAGCAGACGCACAAAATTTATTTCACCAAAAGACTTGAACAGCAGGCCGTTCAGCATATTTATGATGAAACATATGCGCATGGTGATACTCTAAAGCACATCAATAAATTTATTAGCCCGCTTGAAACCTTGAGTAGTTCGGATCCAATTATTATTGATTCAGACCTTGAAGTCTATAGTGTTGCACAAAATATCGATTTTATTGATCAATTCGGCGCCGCTCTGGTAAATAAGAATCATTTCAATACAGTAATAGAAATTGAGAAAAGAAGCTGGCCAAGGGACAGAGCGACTCCCAGGTTTTATCTTTTCTGCGGAATTGCATACTATCAGAGGGGAAATCTTTATAAAGCGCTTGAACTGCTCAATGATGCTAAAAAGCTTTCTGGCGAATTTGACCGTCAGGGTCAGGCAATAATTGAACACACTATTTTAAGCGCTAGATATCTGCTTGATATGATAACCAAAGAAGACTTTGACCTTCAGATGGAAAAGATAAACAGCCTCGTGGATGCCGGATCCTTTTTTCAGATCGAAAAAGCTTTTGAAACGCTCTCATTAAACCGAGCGCAGCCGACTGCAGCCATTGGACAGTATTATGATACAATGAAGAAGATTATTGAAAATGAAAAAAGCGCCTTTGTCCGCATTGTCGCCTATAACAAGATTATGGAGGCCGAGTCCTCCATTCTTTTGCATGATCTGGCGATGAATTTTACGTTTTTTATCGGACGTGCTGAAAGGCCATTTAAAAGCAGGGCATATCTGGAATGGCAGCAACTTGAAAGGAAATTCGTGGAGAGGCTTTATTCTATTGAGGCATATGCGGATAAATGCGGCTATCAAATGGGTGGAGCATACCTAACATTGGTATTCATAAAATGGAACTATGAAAAGGCAATTCATATTCATTATCTGGGATGCTGGGACAAGAGAAATTTTGACATGAATAAACGTGTTAGCAACTTAATTGTGCAGATGCTGGAAAAACTTTGCGGCTCGCTCGACCAGCTTTCCCAATTGTACCAGACAAATGACTACATTGAAAATATGATTTCTAGCATGATTCTAAAATTCCAAATACAGCATTTTTCAGGAAAATATGAAGTAGCCAATGATACAAAGAATGAAATTTTACAAGCCATTGATAAACATGGGTTTCACGGTTTGAATAAAGAATATCAATCGATCTTTAACAAAGGCACTGCACATGAGAGTTTTGTTGAAAAATATACCAAACTTATGCACAGCCTTCAAGACTCTGCATCTGAAAGAGGTTTTGATCCGCACCGCATGCTTTCTGAAAAGGAGATGAATTATAAAACAGTATGGTCAATTAGGCATTTTATCACACTTGATTTTTCCTTAATTCCTGATACATTAAACCAAGAGACATAGACCTGTTGAAAAATTTTGGATTCGATAAAGCTTTTACTTTTATTGAATAAAGTAAATCCTTGAAAATTAAAATATAATAAACATTTATAAATCCTGCCAACATAATTCTGCACTTCCAAAAAAATATATTTTACGCTGATTTTTAAATGATTTACATCTTATTGTATTCATAACAAAAAAATGAATTAACACTTTTAGAGATTGCAAAGCAGATAGCAGACCGTTGAGTGTAATTTTTAAATTTTATCCTTTGAATAATCCCTAATTATATTATTTTCGTAAGAAAAAGCTTTTAATTAATGGCGTACAATTTACAGCAGAAAGAATTAGAAAAATTATTAGGCATTTCACTAAATGTAATGGCTAATCTTGAAGCAATAAGCATCTATACAAATCAAAACTCAATTGTCGTAAATGAAGATGAGAATATTATTGGATTAAATCTTGCAGGACAGCAGATTCAAAACACTTCTTTTTTGGCAATTTTACCAGATATTCAGTGGCTTAACCTTACAAATAACCAGATAAGCAATTTATCAAATTTTGATAATCTTCAAAATGTCACCCATTTATATCTCGTTGGAAACTACATAACCGACATTAACGTATTAGCTGGATTGGGTAAGCTTGAAATTTTAAAGATTGCACAGAACGAAGTCCAAGATATTTCGCCATTAACATCTCTGAAAAACCTTAAGGAGCTTGATCTGGGAATAAATTCAATCTATGACTGCTCACCAATAGGGAAACTGAAAAAATTAGAAAAACTTCACTTAGGTTCAAATGGAATTACAGAAATCCATTTTTTATCTGAATTAAAGAATTTATCACTTTTAAACCTTGAGGGTAATGCTATAGAAGATATTTCACCGCTTTCTTCATTGGTAAATTTAAATCAATTAATTCTCAGAGAGAATTCAATTACGCAACTCGGAGCATTGAAAAAACTGATTAGATTAAAATACCTAGATCTTTCTCAAAATTATCAGATAAGCGAAACGCAAGCCTTGAATAATCTGACCCAATTGAAGCATCTTGACTTAGGTGTGCAAATTCCGGTGATATTGATCACCCCATTCCAATTTAAAGTGAGCACCTGATT
>NZ_JBMDKA010000061.1:0-8957 GCF_057809475.1 Flavobacterium sp. FG19
TAGCAACAAACATAGCTATGTGTAAATAATGTGTTATTTTTTTTAACCTTTACCTTAGGAAAAGATCTATGTTTCTATGTATTTAAATTTATAAGTCCGAAAAAATCCTTTTACTCCTTGTAATCTGCGACAAAGAAAAATTCGTAATAATTCGTGAATTCGTGGCCAAAAAAAATCTACGTTTCTACGTGTTTAAATTTATAAGTCCGGAAAAATCCCTTTACTCCGTGTAATCCGCCACAAAGAAAAATTCTTAATAATTCGTGAATTCGTGGCAAAAAAAATCTTCTGTGATAAATGTTACTGTAGGTTTCTGATTTCCGAAGCAACTTTGCATAAAAACAAATGCAATGGAATATTTGGGATATTTTGCTTCAATCATTATTGGGATTTCGCTGGGCTTAATTGGCGGCGGAGGCTCTATTCTGACGATTCCTATTTTGGTTTATCTTTTTAAAGTAAATCCGGATCAGGCTACATCGTATTCCTTGTTTATTGTGGGATTAACCGCTTTGTCCGGCAGTTACAGCCATTACAAAATGGGAAACCTGAAACTCAAATCGGCTTTGTATTTTGCGGTGCCTTCGGTGATTTCTATTTTAATTATCCGCGAAGTTATTTTTCCGCAGATTGCTGCTACCCTGTTTTGTGTCGCTTCTTACTCAGTTTCGAAGGATTTTCTGATCATGATTGTTTTCTCAGTTTTAATGATCACCGCTGCAATTTCGATGATTCGGAAAAACCAGCCAGAAATAAAAAGTACCGAAACCAATTATACACAGCTCAGCATCATTGGTTTTCTGGTGGGCATTGTAACCGGGTTTCTGGGTGCCGGCGGGGGATTCTTAATTATTCCGGCTTTATTGTTTTTTGCCAAATTACCTATGAAACAAGCCGTTGGAACTTCACTTTTAATTATTACTATTAATTCGTCGATAGGTTTTGCAGGCGATTTATATATAGGAACCCCAATCGATTATACTTTTTTGTTAAGCGTTTCTGCTATGGCACTTATCGGAATGTTAATTGGCAGTCAGCTTTCCAAAAAAATAGACGGAGCAAAATTAAAACCGCTTTTTGGCTGGTTTGTGCTCGTAATGGGATTTTATATTATTGCCAAAGAGGTATTATTTTAATTTTTGGTTTCCTGCAGATTTAACAGATAAAGCATTTTTTTGTTTTAAATATTTTTGAATTTAGTTTCACTTGTAGAGTAATCTTTGTCAGGATTTTTAATTTTGACAAAGATGAAACTAAAAAATCCGTTTATTCTGGGGGGAATAAACGGATTTGTATTTTATTTAGGTAAAGCTTTATCTACTGACTAATATTTTTTAACACACAGGAACAACACTTTATTTAAAAAAGGCATTTTACTAGATACTCTCAAATTATGTATGAGAACATCCTTTGTTTATACCTCTTTTGTTCTGCAGGAACGTTTCTTTAAATATCATTTTAAACCATCTGAAAAACCAAACGTTCCTACGGAACGTTAACGTGCATTGTTATTTTTTTCTACCAACGAAGCATTCCTACGGAATGACACTTTCGAGTATCAAAAAGGGCTGTCTCAATATTTGAGACAGCCCTCGAAAACTGTTTTTTTATTTCTTTTTTAACACAATTCTATAAAGTTACCGGAACTATATTTCTGCGTGTTAACCACTATTTTTCTTTATTCAAAAGTTTTTCTAAATATTCTACCTTTTCTTTTTCTGCCTGAACTAGTTCTTTTTCAGCCAAAACCAAACGTTCATAAAGTTCGATCACTTTATCTAATGGATTAAAAGTAGCATACATTCCCTGATTAAAACTATTTCCCTGACTTGAACTCTGATCGTAAAAGTTATTAAAGAAATTGAAAACAGATTCTTCTGAAAAATTTTCAATCGCTTCTACCGTTACGCCAAGCGCTTTGGCAATTTGTACCAGTTTATCAAATTCGACAGTTTCACTTGTTTCAATACTTGAAATAGTCTGCTGGCTTGTGCCAATAGCATCAGCAAGTGCTCCTTGTTTCATGCCGCGAAGTTCTCTGATTCGGCTGATATTTCGGCCTATATTTCTGGGTTTGATTGATGTGCTCATAATTCAAAGATATTTAAAATTCTTTACAATTTTCGGTTTTGGTAAAATACAAATTTGTCTTTGTAAAATACAATTTCAGAAGATTTAAAAAGAAACAAAAATACAATTTTTCGGACAAGAAAAGACTTGAGACTAAAAAACCGTTTATTCTCGAAAAGATTAAACGGTTTTGTATTTTTTATGTTATTTCTTTTTGGTCAGATCAACTTTTATATTCCAAAAAAAATTATTGCTTTCCTGCTGGTTTTCTGTAAAACAAATACCTCAAAACCAAAGTATAAAAGGCAAAAATCGAAGTTGTTAAAGTTCCTATTATAAAAAGAAATTCGGTTTGCGACAAAATAAAAAACTTATACGATACCCCAAAACCGTGTAAGAGAATCACAGCTGCAATGAAAATAGCCCAGGTCGAAGAAAAAATAAAAGCTTTTTTGGCATTTTCCTGTCTTAGCTTTCGTTCAGAACTTTCGTTGGCCTGCTCGATCTCAAATCTTTTGAGTTCAATATATTCCGAATGGCTTTTCGGATCATAAGGTTTCATGAGGTGTTCTTCTTTTTCGGCCTCTTTGGTTACATCTTTGGGAACATTAATGATGTCGTTTCCTAAAGCACTTGCGGGCAATTTTTCGGCTAAAGTTTTTTCCATTAATTTTTTAGTTTTTCCTGATAGTACTCTTTAATCAAATCATTTCCTATTATGACATCATGTGTGCCGTCCCAGGTTTGCGACCACGGACTTCCCTCTTCGTGCGTAAGTGCCGAAAGCTGTAAACCGGATAAGCTTTTATAGTTGTCCCAGATTTTTTTCAGGAAATCTTTGTCTTCTTTTTTAAGGGGAGTTTTGGCCGATATATTAATCAAAAACGGATCTACGGGATCTTTGCCAAACATTCGGATCTCATAATACAAATCAGGAATCACCGATCCGTATTTCCAGGCCTGGATTTCATTATTAAAAAGAGGTTTTCCGGTGATCCCCAGATGCCAGCCATGCGAAATATACGTAAGTTTAAGCAGTTTCATGGGGTCAAGTCCCTGACCTTCTTCCTCTGCCAGTTCTATGAAATACTTTGCTATATCAAAACAATTATACATTTGATTTGTTTTATTTCTCTATTAACAAAACTAAGAAAAAGAAGATAAAATCCAAATTTGTAAAAATTATATTATGGAAATTTAACCTTAGCGGCTTTCAATCTTATTCTAAGACCTCAAAACGTTTTCCTCTGTATACAAACAATTTATCCGAAATAACTAGGCCTCCCTCTTTTTTCATGTTATTTATAATCTCGTAAAATTTAAATAAATTAGCCTGATCCTTACTTCCTGTAACAAACACTTTATTGGAAATGGGAATTGCAATTACTAAATCTCCCTGCACCTTCAGATATTCGCTTTCCCATATATCCAGCAAAATCAGCCCTGAAGCATATTTTCCATTCGAAGTTACCTCATAAAGTCCCTCTTCTCCGGCAATCGCTACGTTCCAGTCGGCAGTAAGGTTTTCTATGGCCTTAGCCCTTAAATCCTCAAGCGAGTAATTTAAAAACAGGATATCTGACTGTCTGATAAAGTACATTGAATATTCTCTTTTTTCTACATAAAAAACGAGCAGTTCCTGGCTATAACTATCACAAACAATTCTTTCAAAATCCGGTTCGGTTTCAGAAAGCCTTTCTACAAATTTCTTATCTCCAATAAATGGAAACATTTTAGAAGTCTCCAGTTTTGTATGCATATAAGTATCATAAGCATGATTAACATAAGAATCAATGACTGAATCCAGAGTCTCAGGATGTTTTACATACTTATCGTAACACTTATAATATTCAAATCTAATTTTTTGGTATCTATACTCTGTAATAATCTCCAGTCTTTCCTGCGAGATAATTTTTATCCCCTCAATTCTTTCGCTTAACTTTTTCATAATCAGCTGAGCAAATTCATTTTCAGATAATAATTCGTCTTCAGATAGTGGCTTATTTTTTTGATAGACAATTTTTAGATTTTGAACAGGTAAAGAATCTTCGGAATCCTCTTCAAAAACAACAAAGCTGTCGTAGTCATTCAGCAGAAATAGTTTGTCTGAAATAATGGCGCATCCTTCATTTTTGAGTTTGTCTATAATACCACGAAGCCTGGACAGACTTTCCCGGTCTTCGCTTCCTGTAACAAAAAATGTATCCCGCGTAGGAAGCGCTGCAACAATATGCCCCGAAACAGAAAATTGTTCTCTAAGCAGTAAATTCAGAAGTATAAAACTTGATTCATACAATCCTCCGGCGATAATTCTGCTAAGCCCATCTGTATCACGAACTCCTAAATCGGGAAGATTAGCCAGATTGTTGGCCGCCTTTATAAGCAATTCTTCTGTTGAATAGTTCAAATCTCTCAGGTCTCTTTTTTGAAGAGGATAAAGCTTACCTTCACGTTCTTCAACAAAAAAAACAGCCAGTTCCTCATTAACATACTGATAAACAACATCGTTCATTGCAGAATCGCCTTCAATGCGTTCTTTTATAAATTGCTTATTTTCAATACGCGGCAGGATTTTTTCAGCATTCACTTTTGTGGTCTCCATACGGGCAAAAAAAGCTGATTTTATGTCTGCATAAATTTCATCTACTGAATCGGGATTTTCTGCATATTTTTCATACTCTTTCTCATAATTAAAAATATTCCGGTCATTTTTATATTCTATAAGCAGTAGTCCGGCTGTTCGTGAAATGACTTTAAGACCATCAATACTTAAAGGTAATTTTTCGCTAAGTTTTTTAACAAATTCTTCGAGTGTTAGTATTTTCTTTTTCTTTTTAAAAAACATAGATAAAATAGTTTAAAGCAGTTTAGTTTTTATAGGTTCCCTCCGGCTGGAGATAATCAAATATAGGCAAAAAGGTTTTAACCAAACCATTCCATTTTGGCTAAAAATTTTTCAAATCAGGCAAAAAAACTCCGGTTAAAACCGGAGTCAATTTATTTTATATCGGTAATAAAATAGTAGTATTTATTTATTTTTTACAAAACTTCAAATTTTCCGTTTCGCCTTTCAAAAAGTTTATCCGAAACAATATGGTCTCCGGTTTCGTTTATTTTCTGCACCGAATCGTACAGTAAATGAAGGTTTTTAGAGTCCCTGCTTCCGGTAACATACAATATGTCGCGGGCCGGAATTCCTATGACGAAATCACCGTTTACCTGAAAATTTTCATTGTACCAGATATCCAGCAAAATCAAACTTGATTCGTAGTTGCCGCCGGCCGTTACCATGTAAAATCCGTCTTCGCCATGGCGCTCCATATTGAGCTGGCTCATGAGGTTTTCTAAGGCTTTTTCTTTTAGTTTTTCTAAACTAAAGTCTATGGTTTCTAAATCTTTTTTCGAAATATACTGAATGGAGTGCTCTTTGTCTTCGGCATAAAAAATGGTGATTTCCTCGTTATACGATTCAAAAACATGATTCTCTTCAAAATTAGGATTGAGTTCTTTAAGGCTTCGCAGAAATCGGTTGTCTTTTACAACCGGAAAAATCCTGTCTACCACTATCTCTTCTTTGGGAGCATATAATTCACGTGCCGAGTTTAAATACTTTTCGATAACCTCTTTAATCGCTTTAGGTTCTCTGATATATTCAAAATAGGCATTATCTAAAAAATGCTGGTAATCAGCATCACTAAATTCAGTCTTTACTTCAAAATCCTGTATTGAAATGATCTTTAAGCCACTAATTTCTTTACTTAATTTCTTCGCAAATTTTGCTGTAAACTCTGTTTCTGATAATAGTTTCTTTTTAAAAAACATAAATACTTATTTTCTGAATTATTTCTAAATTAATAGGCTGTTGGTGTTAATAAGAGGAATTATAAACAGTTTTTTGCTGTTTTAGCCCAAATATACCTAAATATTTTGGCTAAAAACAAACTCTTTAAATTAAAAAAACCGTTGATGATAACCAACGGTCTTTAAATGATTCCAGTAAGTTACGATTAAATATTTTTAGTACCAAAAGAAATTAAAAATTCCTCATGGTTCTAATTTAAAATTACTGCTTACAATCGAGGCTTTCTGTTTTTTCAATCATTCATTTTCACTTTTAAGCAGATTTTCATTCTGTTTTTCACAGCAATACAATACAGATTATTGTTAAAAGAGTCAGAATAATGTATTTCATAATAAAACAGATCAGATATTAAGAATCAATGTTCCCCATACCCAACATCGTCCATTTTACCGCTAAAAACACGATACTGAATAATAAAGTAAATAATCACCAGAAACAAAGCGATAAAAAACCAGCTCAGTCCGGCATTTAAACCATATTCGTGAGCCGCCGTATTATAAATCGTTAACGACGGGTTTACTTTGTTGGTGGAAGGCAGTACATTTGGAAAAATTGAAACGGCTGTTGAAGCAAATCCTCCTACCAGAAATAAGGTCGAAAACAGAAATCCGTAACCGTCTTTTTGAAACGAACGGACTTTAAATAATCCTAAAATCCCGGCAAAAGTTAAAAGCGGAAAAAACCATAAAACGGGATTCTCTACAAAATTATGAAACGGTTTAGGTTCAATAAAATGCCAGATCTGCAGCGAAATACAAACCAAAACAAGAAGGACAATATTCAGCGCAAAAACCACTTTTTTAAGTTTTGGGTTTAATGAAGAATTGGTTTTATAAATAATCCAGTTGGCACCGTGAATGGTTAAAGCCACGACACTTACAACACCAAGAAAAAGGGTAAACCAATCTATAATCCCTAATTCATTAGACTGCGGACTAAAAGTAGGATTCCATAAAGGCAGAAAGAAATAATGAGCTTCCTGAGTAGAAACCCCGTTTTGCACCATTCCGAGATTAACCCCGCGAACAATATTTCCTAAGGCAATTCCGAAAAAAAGGGCCAGAAGCAGGCTCGCGATTCCAAAAGCTTTATCCCAGATGGTTTCCCACATAGCATTATGAATCTGTCCCCGCATTTCGAGTCCGATGGCACGAAAAATCAAAAGCCATAAAATCATAATCAGCGGAAGATAAAATCCACTGAAAGAAGAAGCATACAAAGTAGGAAAAGCAAAAAACAAAACTCCTCCGGCAGCAATAAGCCAGACTTCATTAGCATCCCAAAACGGGCCAATCGAATTGGTAATTACCTTTTTATCCCTTTCGGTATCAGCAAAAAACAAATGAATAATGCCTGCCCCAAAATCATAACCGTCTAAAACCAGATAAACGGCCAGGATTCCCATTAAAACTACGTACCAAAAAAATTCCATACTTATATATTTTCAGTTACAGTCTCTCCTTTATGAGGACCTTTATTGATAATTTTTCCAACCAAAAGTAAAAACAGCATTCCAAGCAGCAGATACAATCCGATAAATCCAAGCAGTGTAAACAAAGTATTTCCTGAAGAAACGGTTGGCGATGCTCCGGCTGCTGTTCGCAGTAAATTATAAACCAGCCAGGGCTGTCTTCCCAATTCGGCCGTGTACCAGCCTGTGGTATTGGCAATATAGGGAAACGGCATCATGAACATAAGGGACCATAAAATCCATTTGGTTTCAAATAGTTTTCCTCTCACTAACTGAAAAAGAGAAAGTACCATTAAGCCAATAAAAACGGTCCCGAGTCCTACCATAATATGATAAGCATAATACAATCCCGAAATATTAGTTGGATGAAGATCTTCTTCAAACTGGTCTAAACCTTTTATTTCCTGATCCCAGTTTCCGTACGTCAGGAAACTTAAAATGTTGGGAACCGCAATTTTATTATCCAGTTTTTTATCTTTAACATCAGGTTGCCCTATTAAAACAATTTCAGAACCTTTTTCTTCCGTATGAAAAATTCCTTCCATGGCTGCAAAAGTTACCGGCTGGTATTTCACCACGTTTTTAGCCAGTAAATCGCCTGTTGGTACAGCCACCACTATACTGGAAATTAAGCCGAAGATAACACCGGTTTTGAGAAACAGTTTCCCAAAAGAAACATTTTTTTTACTTAAAACATAGAACGCTCCAATTCCGGCCACAACAAAAGAACTGGTTACCAGAGAAGCGGCCTGATTGTGCAGATAAGAAGGCCAAAGCCACGGATTTAAAAATAATGCCTGAAAATTATTCAGCACAAATTTTCCGTTTTCTAAAATTTCATAACCCACCGGATTCTGCATCCACGAATGTGTGGCAATAATTAAAAATCCGCTGGCCCAGGAACCAATCATGATTAATAATCCGGTTACAAAATGCCATTTATGTCCCAGCAGTTTTTCTCCAAACAAAAACAAACCTAAAAACGACGATTCGAGAAAAAAAGAAAACATTCCTTCCATTGCCAGTGTCTGACCAATGATTCCGCCTGTTAATTCGGAAAACTTTGCCCAGTTGGTTCCAAATTGAAATTCCATGGGAATTCCCGTTACAACACCCATTGCAAAATTGAGGGCAAAGATTTTCATCCAGAAATGGGTAGCGTGGTTGTATTGTTCGTTTTTAGTTTTTAGATATTTCCACTTGAAGTACACAATAATAAGCGAAAGACCCATTGTAAGCTGTGGAAAAAGGTAATGAAAAGTAATGGTGAAGGCAAATTGCATTCGGTCATAAAAGAGCATTTCTTCCATAATGGTAATTTGTTTATGAAGTTCCACAAATTTAACCATTACAAGCCGAATTAACGCCCTTTAAAAAAAGTTTATCACCCAATATTTGTGAAACTTTTCAACAATTTAAAGGGTAGAAATGACACTTGTCATTTTTTGAGCTGTGTACAGTTTGTCAGAAATGACAATATCGTCTATACATTTGCGTATTTAAACATAGCCCGTGGTTACAACCACGGGAAACGTATCGTGACAGGCATTGTGT
>NZ_JBMDKA010000062.1:0-6712 GCF_057809475.1 Flavobacterium sp. FG19
GTATCAATGAAGCCAGAAAATTAACCATGCAGGCACGTACCCTTCCTTTTGAAGAGAGCGATACCGTTCCTCTTGGATATGTAACCACTGTTGCAGGCGATTTTACAATTGCTATTGATCATGTCGACGGCTTATTTGATAACCAGACAGTATACCTGGAAGACAAAACAACCGGAAAGGTTCACGATTTAAAGGCCGGTGATTATACGTTTACAACCGCTATAGGTACTTTCACCGATCGTTTTACACTTCGTTACACGAATAAAACTTTAGGAACGGGTGATTTTGAAAATATCGAAGACGGTCTTCTGGTATCAGTAAAAGACAAAGTGATACAGGTAACTTCCGCAAAAGAAAATATCAGAGAGATTACCGTTTTTGATATCAACGGAAAACAGATTTACAACAAAACCAAAATAGGAGAAACCGCAGTATCCATTTCAAATCTGCAGGCTGCCCAGCAGGTCTTACTGGTAAAAGTAACACTGGAAAACAAAGCCGTAGTAACCCGAAAAGTTATATTTAAATAATAATAAAATATTCCAATACAAAAAATCCATCTGATATTCGCAGATGGATTTTTTTTAATGAAAAATCACCTAAAGTGGGTATTGTTCATTTGTTTAAAGATATTTAATTTAGGTTAATTCTTACATTGTTTAATCTAATGGCTTTAAACTCGATGAAAAAAATTATCTGCACCCTGCTTTTTATGATTTTTCCTTTAACAGCTTTTCTTTATGCTCAACAGGGAAAGGTGGATCTTACCTTTAATACTTACGATGATGGATTAAAAGGAGACGGTTTTGACAATACGGTAAGAACACTTTTGTTACTTCCCGATCAAAATTTGATTGTAGGGGGAGATTACACAAGTCTTAATGGAATTCCCTGTTCTTATCTGACAAGATTAAAACCAGAGGGAACGATTGATGAAAGTTTTAATACGACAAGCAGTTTTAACGGTAAAGTATATGCTTCAAATTTGCAGCCAGATGGAAAGATAATCGTGGGTGGAAATTTTACAATGCATAACGGAATAAATACGGGCAGGCTTATTCGTTTAAACAATGATGGTTCACGTGATTTATCTTTTGATACTACTGTTGGAGCGCCGGCTGGGATTATTTATGATATTGCTTTGCAATCAGATGGAAAAATTATTATTGTCGGAAGTTTTACTAAGTACAATAATAAAACTGTAAACAGGATTGCACGTATTTTGTCAAATGGTTCTTTAGATATTTCTTTTTTAACGGGTACGGGAACTTCTGCTAACATTACCAATGTGAGAGTCTTGTCTGATGGTAAAATTTTAGCTGCAGGCAATTTTACAAGTTTTAATGGTGTGCCAAATAACAGAATTGTATGTTTAAATGCTGACGGTACTATCAACACGACTTTTGATGCAGGAACCGGTTTTGATGATGATGTAAATACTGTGGCAGTTCAGGAAGATGGTAAAATTGTTTTAGGCGGCAATTTTACGATGTATAACGGAAGTACAGCTAACAGAATTATCCGCCTGAATCCCGATGGTTCACGTGATCTTACTTTTTTAGGTTCCGGTTTTAATAACGGTGCTGTCGAAGTTATAAAAATAGATGAGCAGGGAAATATAATGGCAGGAGGCTCTTTTAGCGGTCGTTATGACGGATCAGATGTCAATAGAGTTGTGCTGCTGCATTCTGACGGCACTGTAAAAACGGATTTTGAAATAGAATCCGGCCCCGGCTCTGCTTCTGTTTTGACATTAGCAAATGATTCAGAAGGGAGCTGGTATATTGGAGGTTCGTTTTCTGTTTTTGACAGCCAGAATCAGGGAAGACTGGCAAAAGTAAATTCAGAAGGAGAATTGGATATCAGTTATTTATCGTCCGGAAAAGGTTTCGATAATTCCGTTTTGAAAATGATTCCCTTACAGGATAAGAAAACGATGGTGTTTGGAAGTTTTACAAAATTTAACAATCAGCCGGTTTTCAGAATTACCAAACTTTTAGAAGACGGATCACTGGATCCTGATTTTAATATAGGGCAGTACGGAGCAAGTGATTTAATAAAAACAGCCGTGCGGCAGGCTGATGGAAGCAGCATACTGGGAGGAAAATTTCTAAAGTATAATGAGCATACGGTTAATCGGATTGTTCGTATTTTGCCAGACGGTTCAATGGATAATACCTATATCACCGGCTCCGGATTTAATAACCAGATTTATGCTATGGCGTTACAGCCGGATAACAAATGCATCATCGCAGGAAATTTTACAAAATACAATAACGATTTATCTGTGATAAGAATTGTCAGGCTATTAGCTAACGGATCGAAGGATCCCGATTTTAATCCCGGACTTGGTGCAGATGCTATTATAGATGAAATTTTGATTCAGCCTGATGGCAAAATTTTAGTAGGCGGCCGTTTTAAAACCTTTGACGGAAAACCTTTTGCGCATCTGGTACGTTTAAAAACAGATGGAAGCATAGACCCTGATTTTGCCATTGGAAGCGGTTTCGACAAAAATGTCTACGCACTAGCCCTGCAATCTGACGGAAAAATTATTGCCGGCGGTTCTTTTTTGATGTATAACGGGCAATCGCAGAAACGTATTCTTCGTTTACATCCCGATGGTAGTTTGGATAACAGTTTTAATTCAGGTTCCGGTTTTAATAAAGGAGATGTAAGGACAATAGTGGTGCAGCCGGATGATCGTCTTTTGGTTGGCGGTACTTTTTCGGGTACTTATAAAGACAAAACCTCTTTAAGATTAATAAGACTGATGGAAACAGGTGATTTTGATGCCTCTTTTAATGTAAGCCTCAACAATAAACTTTTTGCCCTAAATGTTACGGCTGATTATAAGCTTTTAATTGGAGGGAACTTTAACTCTGTTTCAGGACTATCCAAACACCGGGTTTCCCGCCTGAAACTGTGTTTTGGGTCTACAGTCTGGGATGGGCATTCATGGTCAGCAGGATATCCTTCGGGAGGCAAAGAGGTGTTTTTTAAACAAGATTTTCCCAATTTGCTTTCAGCTGATATATGTAGTTGTTCGATTGATGAAGGAAAGACCGTTACACTTTCACAAGGGAGTACTTTAGGAATCGAATTTGTTTATACAGGTTTGGGGACATTACTATTAGAAAACTCGGCAAGTCTCTATCAGGAAGATGATGACATTATAAATTCTGGAATTATTCATATAAAAAGGAAAACAAGCCCCATAGTACGATACGATTACACCTATTGGTCTTCTCCGGTTAATGCTCAAAAAATAGCAGATGTTTCTCCTGCAACATTATTTGATAAGTACTTCTCTTATAATACAGTTTCAGGATCCTGGAAAAATGAAGACCCGTCCTCATATATGCAGTTAGGAAAAGGATATTGTATCAGGGGACCTCAGAATTTTTCAATTACAGACAGGGCAGTATATGAAGCTGTTTTTAAAGGTCTTCCCAATAATGGAAAAATAGAAATTAATTTAGAACAGGTTAATAAATTATGTCTGATAGGCAATCCTTATCCGTCAGCAATTGATGCTGGTATTTTTCTGAAAGAAAATGAATTTAAAACAAAAGGAGCATTGTATTTCTGGACCCATAATACACCTATAGCAAATCATGAGTACACTTCAGATGACTATGCTGTATACAATTTAGTAGGAGGAACCAGAGCCTCACTTTCTGACGGGATTAATGAGACGGTTCCGGATGGCAAAATAGCTTCGGGACAGGCTTTTTTTGTAAAGATAAATCAGGCCGGGCCTCTTGTTTTTAATAATGGTATGCGGATTCGGGGGCAAAACCATACTTTTTTTAAAGAAGCAAATACAGCCATTAAAAACCAAACAGAAAAACACCGGCTATGGTTAAACCTTAAAAGTGATAAAGGTATTTTTAAACAGATTTTAATTGGATACGTACCGTTTGCCACAGACTCTTTCGATATTAATTATGATGCAGAAACCATAAACGGAAATCAGTTTGCCGATTTTTATAGTATTAATGAAGGCAGGAAACTAACCATCCAGGGACGGGCACTGCCTTTTGAAGAAACAGATTTTATAACGCTGGGTTACAAAACAACTGCTGCGGGAGATTTAACCATACAAATAGATCATACCGACGGAGATTTGGGCAGGCAGAATATTTATTTAGAGGATAAGTTATTAAGCACTGTAATTGATTTAAGTGTTTCAGATTATACTTTTAAAAGTGAGATAGGTTTGTTTACGGACAGGTTTGTTATTCATTATGTAAACCCAATATTAAAAACAGGAGATATTCAGGATGTTAAAAAAGAATTTTGGGTTTCGGTAAAAAACGGATTAATCAATATAAAATCAACGGAAAAACATTTTAAGGATATTTATATTTATACAATAGACGGAAGACTGCTTTATAAGAAAAATAATCTCGATGTATCTGAATTTGAAATATCGAATTTAAAACCAACTTCTGATGTTTTACTCATAAAAACGAACTTAAATGATGGTAGTTCAATCGTTAAAAAAGTAGTTTTTTGATCGTAAAGTGTTTAAAATCAAATGTTTTTTTAGCTGTTTCTGAGACTGCTTTTTTTATGGATATTTTAAATTTTGAGACTGCTTTTTTCTTTTTTTTCCTTGATTTTATTGGGGTTAAAAGATTTTAACACCTTTGTTATAATTACGCTATTGTCAGACTAGAAGTGTTAAAGTTTTAACTTTTAACAAAGCCTTCAAATATATAATGTAAATAAAATCGTACCTTGTATGTGTAATTGTTGAGTATTACTCGCTAAAAGCCGTTAAAATACACTCTTTCGTATAGTTGTTTGTAAAGCCAAAATGCATTTAATTTTTATCAGCCGGGAATATTGATTTGCTATTTTAAATACCACTACAAAAAGCAGTATTAACAGTATTTTTTTGGATTTTGATTTTCAGTTTTTTTGAAATCAGAATTTATTTTTTGAGGTATTTAGAATTTTTCTGAATCAATGTTCATTGATTTTGAATCTCTTCTTTTTAATTTAAAAAATAGTCCGATGAAAAAAAAACTACCTGCCTCGTTATTTTTACCTCAAATCTTTACCGACCGTTTTTCTTTATCGAATTTCCATTTAAAATTTTCGTTTTCTAAAGTAAAGCTGTCTTTTCTTTTCTCATTTATTTATTTTTCACTTTGGGCACAGCCTCCTCATACCTTTAATGCTGACGGTAGTTTTATTGTTCCGGCAGGTATAACAAGTATCGAGGTGGAAGCTTGGGGAGCCGGAGGAGCCGGAGGAGGAGCCAATAACTCTGCTGCCTTAACAGGAAGAGGCGGTGGAGGTGGAAGCGGTGGAGCTTATGCACACGGAGATTTAACCGTTGCTGCAGGAACCAATCTCACTGTCAAAGTAGGAGCAGCAGTAACAGGAACAGCTGTATCCGGAGGAAATGGAGGGAGTTCGTATATTGACACTTTTCAATCTTTATTTTTAGCAGTTGGAGGTTTTGGAGGAACCGCAAATTTAAGTGGAGGAACTCCCGCAGGAGGAGTACAAAGTACAGGTTCTATAGGTTCACGAACAACCGCACCCGGTGCAGTCGGATTAGCGGGAAATACTGCTCTTTTGAGTTTAGGTCTTTCATCAGGTGCCGGAGGTAATGCCGGTACAGGTGGAGGTGCAGGAGGTGCAGCACGAACCAGTTTAATATTGGGGAATGGTCCCGGATATCCGGGAATAGCTCCCGGCGGCGGCGGAAGCGGTGGAATGCAGTTGGCAGGATCAGCAGCTCAGGCCGGAGGAGATGGTGCACACGGAAGACTTATCGTAAAGTACACCTGTCCAACATATAGTCTTTCAAGCCCAACCACAGCGACTAATGCCTGTGTAACATCAGGTACTTCGGTCGTAACTCTTTCTTCGTTACCAGCAAATTTGCCAATTGGAGTATATACGGTTTCATACACCAGAAATAGTCCTTCCGGAACACTGACAACATCAATGACTGTTAATACGCCAGGTACAGGAACTTTTACAGTAACAGGTTTAACAACGGTTGGCCCTGCAACTATAACCATAAACTCCTTAACATCAGGTAGCGCAACTATAAATTCTGTAACTACTAATTCTTGTGTAAGTACTTTAAGTGCAAATAACACAGCCAGTATAACAGTCTCTCCGGCTACAGTAGCCGGGACTGTAAGTGGCGGTACCACAATTTGTTCCGGAGCAGCCAGTGCCGCATTGTCCTTAACAGGTCACACAGGTTCAGTGATACGTTGGGAGTCTTCGGTATCCCCATTTTCTACATGGAATCCAATTGCTAACACTACAGCTTCCTATACTTCGGGAGCACTTACCCAAACTACTCAATTTAGAGCAGTAGTTCAAAGCGGAACATGTACCGCTCTGAATTCTACCGCAACAACCGTTACCGTTAATCCATTGCCGCAGGGAAGTTTAACCGCCAACGGTCCGTTTTGTGTAAGCGGGACTGGCCAGCTGACTTTTACAGCGACAACAGGCACAGGACCTTACACGATAGTGTATACTGAAAACGGCGGTGCCAACCGAACAGCAAGCGGTGTTGTAAGCGGTACGCCTTTTACTCCGTTTACCAGTACGGTTGCCGGTACGACAACTTATACAATAGTTTCAGTTACCGATGCTAACTGTACCCGAAGTTCTGGTTTTACTTCCGGTTCAGCAGTTATTACGGTTAATCCATTACCGCAGGGAAGTT
>NZ_JBMDKA010000063.1:0-6669 GCF_057809475.1 Flavobacterium sp. FG19
TAGAGCATCTGACTGTTAATCAGAGGGTCCTTGGTTCGAGCCCAAGAGGGGGAGCTTAAAAAAAGACGATCAAATGATCGTCTTTTTTTGTTTATGCCTGGCTTCTACTCAAAGTTTGTCATTTCTGAAATGACAAAACTGAGTTCTATTACTTCTCTCTATTGATTCAAATTCTTACTCTCAAACAATCTCATCATTTTCTCCGCCTTCCCTTTTTCATTTATTCCTTTTAAGGACTGTGCATACCTAAAATAATAAACTGCCTCTGCATTTTTATCCAGCTGCAAAAGTTCCTCATAGTATTTAACAGCGGTTTTGTAATCACCTTCAAAATAACACTTGTCTGCTACTTTTTTAAGCATATCTACAGATTTATACCCTTTATCCAAAACATTGGCGTAGGTATCTAAAATATCTACTTTAACGAATTTCTCCGAATATGCCGGAGCGATAACCTCCACTTCTAACGGCTGAATACCAACACTGGCATCGGCAAGTGCTTTTGGCGCAATACTGCCTGCAGATCGTACTTTTTTCTTTCTGTATATGGGTGTGACCGTTCTGGTATTATTTGGCCCTAAATCGTTTGTATACACCATATCGAGTTTTGAAACTTCGTATTGGGTTGTTCGCTTGCCAAAAGGCATATTGATTATTTCTACCACGAGGTAAGAATCGATAATACGATCTTCGTTTGATTTGTCATCCAGCTTTGAAGCTGTTTTTTTAGTGCCGGCATCGACAATAGTATAATTTGCCTGAGCCAAACTACTTACAGAAAAAACACTTGTGATACTAGTAAAATATACGGCATACCTTTTCATGATGTTTTGAATTTCACACTGTATTAAAAACAATACAAAATTATTGATTTTGTGATAGTTACAATTCATTTTAACTATAAAACACCCAGAAACCCATAAAGTATACCTTTTGCTTTTGAACAATTGCCGGTTTATTTATAATTTTAATTTTTAATCCTGAGCTGTGCGAAAAATTGTATTTTTGTCTTATCCCAAAACACTCAAAACGTATCGTACAAATTCACATTTGTAAATTACAATACCATACATTTTCACGAATTTTTAAATATCTTTGAATTATGAGCACATTTACCAAACCCAGCCATATAGGACGCAAAATAAGCCGTATTCGTGAACTTCGTGACATGAAACAGGAAGCACTCGCACAAGCTTTAGGCTTAAGCCAACAAACAGTTTCTGCTATTGAAAACAGCGAAACCATCGACGATGACAAACTCAAAGCCATTGCCGAAGTTTTAGGAGTTTCTGTTGAAGGAATTAAGAATTTTTCTGAAGAAGCTGTTTTGAATATTATCAATAATACTTTTACCAGTCACGATAATTCAACTATTAACGGAATAAACGTTCAGCCAACCTTTAACCCTCTTGACAAAGTTGTAGAACTTTATGAGCGTTTGGTTCAGGCTGAAAAGGATAAGGTTGAGTATTTGGAGAAGTTGATGAAAGGGAAATAAATTAAATAAAACTTACTATTCTGCTTTATTTTATATAATATTTAACCTACAAGAAAAATACAGCGTTATTGCTGTGTAAAATAAAAGCCGTAAATTTGCCACTACAAATCTAAACTTAACATGCAAAATAGCAGCATGTTGCCAAATATATGCATTTTAAAAACGACATAGAAAAAATTGGAAACACAATTATCTATTTAGCTGATAAAATAGATGATTTGTCTAAAACTAAACTTTTAAAAATTCTCTATTTATTAGATGAATTTTCAATTAAAGAGTTTGGATTACCTTTTCTAAATCTAAAATATGAAGTTTGGCAGTTAGGGCCTGTTTCTCAGGAAATATTTGTGGACCTGTCAGACGATCCAATAATTTTAAAAGATTATATCGAAATAAAGACCCTGGAAAACAAGAGATACATAAAATCTAAAAAAGCATTCAATGACGATGAATTTTCGGATAATGAATTGGATCTTTTAGAAAAACTAACTCAAACAGTAAAGGATCAACCTGCTTATGTTTTAATTAATTTTACTCATAAAAAAGATTCTTTATGGTACAGCACAGCATCCCGTCATAATTTGCTGGAAAAATTTGAAATGGGGATCAAAAACAGCTCTAATGTTGAATTAAATTTTGAAGAAATTCTACAAAACGAGCCTGTAAAACTTTCTATTTACAATCATCATAAAAAGCTTGAATCAAGTTTAAGCGGATTTAGAATTCGTTAACATGAGAGACGGGACATTATTACATATACCTAATTATGTTTTCGAAAATGGTGATTCAAAAAATAAATTCTTTTTACTTTTAAAGGAAGTAAATGGTGTACAGTTAATAGTTTCTCTGCCATCAAGCATTGAGTACTTCCCATCAGATACTACAATAAATCATGGCTGTATCGATTTAATTGATGCCCAACAAACTACATATTGTTTTAAAGCTGGTTATATTCTGGACTCAAACAATAGTTTTTCTTTTTCAAAAGACACTTATTTACATGGATGCTGGTTAAAAGAAATTGACAGGACTTTGTTCTTCCAAACTTATCCTATTCCGGACTTTCATTATGAAATTAAAGCTGTTTTAGATCAAACCGAACTTGAAAACATAATAGAATGCTTTAAAAATTCCCGATCGGTTAAAAGAAGACTAAAAAGATTACTTTGAATATTTCCTGAAAACGAATAAAAAAAGCGCCGCAATTCAACATTGCAGCGCTTTTCTATTTTATTAAAAACTAACCTAAACTTAAACCCCTAATTTCTTAGCGATTTCAGCAGGAATTCCGCCTTTGTTTACCATTAAGGCAGTAGTTTTATATTTTACGAAATTTTTGGTTACGAACAAGAAACCTTTGTAGTCGTTTGTTTCTCCCCAGGAATTTTTTACAATATAATATTCTTTTCCGGTTTGGTCTTTCGCAAGACCAATAATGTGCATTCCGTGGTCGTCTGTAGTGGTGTAGTTATCAAACGCCGCCTGACGCATTTCCGGAGTAATTTCCGGCTCTGCTTTTGGTCCGTTAAACATATCTGCTTTTTCTTCGGCCGTCATGTCGTCAAATTTCTTTGTTGGTACATACGCCACACCATTTTTCCAGCTGAAGCTTTTCTCACTTACGTCTGTTGCCCAGGCTACAGTATATCCTTTTTTCAACGCATTGTCGATAACATCGGTCATGTCGTTTACTTTTACATTGTAAACCTGATCAAATGACCAGTTGTCCGGTACCATCATAGTGGTTTTTTGATAGTATGGAGAAGTTGTAAACGATGACATTTCGATGTACTCGTCTGGATTAATTCCTACTACTTCTTTAGCAAAAGACTGTGGTGTATAGTTTTTCCCTTTATAAGTAAAGTTTTCCGGCACTTTTCCTAAATAAGAATCGATAACAGCTGCGTAGGCTTTTTGCCAGTTTGGCGTTAATTCTCCGTTTGGATTTTTAACCACCGCCGCTAAAACACCTTCGATAAGAGCTGCCATTTCGGCAAATTTATTTTTATCAGTTCCGTAGTTTAATCCTGTATAAACTTCTCTAGGTACAGCTCCGTATTTTTTGTACATGTTGGTCACATCGTGCAAAGCCCCGCCATCGCCCAAAGTAACTGCTCCGTGCATACGAACGTAGTTAATTCCTTTTTCTACATATACGTTTCTGGCCGAAAAAACCTGAGAAAGCTCAACAGGCTGTTTTCCTAAACGAATCATTTCTGACTCTAAAAATGAGTTCGATGCATAACTCCAGCAGGTTCCTGATGAACCCTGGTTTTTTACAGATGTAGTTCCTAAGTTTACTACTTCGGTGAATTTAAAAGCTTCTTTACTTTTATCACTTGCATTCAGCTTTAATGAATTAACCAAAATGTCCTGTGCAAAACAGCCGCTTACTCCCACTAAAAAAGCAGATGCAGCAAAAACTGATTTCATCGTATTTTTATACATAATATAAAGATTTAAATAGTTGACTAATTAGTAGCCCTTATTATATTTTTGTTACAAAACAATTAAATATTCGGTAAAAAAACTATTATTTAACAGTTAATCTTTATACAATGTTTTTATTAAGCATTTAAATCTTACAAATTACATAAAAACGACTAATTCAGTAGAATCAAAATAGTTTTGATTTTTGTGTATAAAAAAATTAGTATTTTGGTTCTTGAAATACCACCCTATAAACAATAAGATGTACGAACTCGAAAAAGAGAAATATTTAGGCAATACTAAAAACAGTTTTACGGCTGCAAAAGGTATTGCTGTGGTCGAAACTGAGTACCAGAACAAGGTTTACGAAGGCTGGCATTCGCACAATAATGCCCATATCACTCTTTTTTTAAAAGGTGGCACTACCGAAAAACGAAAAAACTTCAGCGAAACAGTTGGTCCGGGCTCGCTGTTATTTTATCACAGCAGCGAACTTCATTTAAATCAGAATACGCTTTTTCCTTCCCGAAATATTAATATCGAAATTGAGGAAACGCTGCTCAAAGAACTTGAATTATCTGAAGCTTTACTCGAAAAATCAGTTCAAAACAGTACACTAACCAAATTTTTAATCCTGAAAATTTTTAAGGAAACACAAAACGCAGATCCTTTTACGAATGATACTATAAAGATGCTGTTCTCACAGTTGTCTTATTCTGGTACACATTTAGAACGATTTGATAAGAGTCCGTATTGGGTAAAGAGCTTAAATGAATTATTAAACGACTGCTGGAACGAAAATCCAAATCTTCAGGATTTATCGCAGGTTTTACAATTAAATCCTGTTACAATATCAAAACACTTTCCTAAATATTTTGGCTGTACTTTAGGAGAATATATGCGCAGAATCAAAATTGATCATTCGATTTCGATGATACAAACTTCACAAAGCAGCCTGACAGAAATTGCCCTGGACTGTGGTTTTTCAGATCAAAGTCATTTTATCCGTACCTTTAAAAATCAAACCGGATTTCTTCCTAAACAATTTCAAAAATTATAAAGAGGCAAATTTCATTCTATTTTTAGTTTTTGGAGCGCCCTATTTTTGCTTCAAATTATAAAACTAAATCTAAAATGGAAACTCTTACCTTAAAACAAAAAATAACCAATTCTTCTATAACAAAAATTATTCTTGCCCTGCTGGTATTTATGGCTGTTGTTATTATCGGGCAGCAGATTGCCGTAAAATTGCTGGCTTTAACACCACTCGATAAAGATTACAGAAATCTTCTCAAAGGCTTTTTTGTTTCCTCTGCGTGCATTTTCAGTTACATTACTTTCTTTAAAAAATATGACAAAAGGGCTGTTAGCGAGTTTGCTTCAAAAGGACTTGCCAAAAATCTTATCATTGGCGCACTGCTTGGTTTTACGCTGCAATTGCTGACTATTTTGGTCATGTACCTCAACGGAAATTACTACATTACTGCTGTTAATCCTATATCCTTTATCTTAATTCCGTTTGCCCTGATGTTTACTGTGGCGATCATTGAGGAAATATTGGTAAGAGGTATTATTTTTAGAATTATGGAAGAAAAACTGGGAAGTTACATTGCCCTGACTATTTCCTCGGTTCTGTTTGGTGTTTTTCATCTGGCAAACCCACACGGAACTTTAATTTCATCCATCTGCATTACAACTGCAGGTTTTATGCTGGGAGCTGCTTTTATTTACAGCCGTAATTTATGGCTGCCGATTGCTTTACATTTTGGTTGGAATTTTACTCAGTCGGGAATTTTTGGAGCGATAACCTCCGGAAACGAAAAAACAAAGAGTTTATTAGAAGCCCGAATAGCCGGACCGGAATTTATTACCGGAGGAGAATTTGGCCCCGAAGGATCAATTCAGGCTATCGTATTCTGTATTTTGGGAACTTTTGTATTATTGGCCTTAAGCAAAAAAGAAAACAAGATTATTAAACCGTACAGGAAAAAATAAATGGTACATAAAAGCTCCCTGAATAGTATAAATTCAGGGAGTTTTGCTATTTATACGATAAGCTTTCTAAACGTAAGGCTTATTCTTTCGGCATTCTCATTTACATTGTCCGGTAAAATAGCATGCAGCCAGAACTGCTGCACTTCTTTGGTCATATAAAAGAGGCTGTTGGGCCGTAATTCAATATCGTGTATTAGTTCTTTGTTTTCTTTATTTTTGAATCTCATGATTCGTTTATTGCCCAGAGAAACAATGGCGATTCCGGTTCCTTCTGCTAACATATCAGTCTGATCGGAATGAAAACCCATTTTCGATCTTCCGTCATCATAATAATTTATCAGACAATTATTGGCCGTAAACCCAATTTTGTCTTTTATAATACCGGCTGCATTCTCGATATAATCCGGCATTGGCAGAAAATCATATTCCATACCTGAGTAATTGTAAGGCGTGCCATAGCTTACCGTTTTTCTGGATTTTATAGAAGTATCCCAAACCGATTCGTTTTTGACTACTTCAAACAAAGTATCATGACTGCTTATAATATCGTCCTGTAATTGTATTTCTTCCAACAGCTGATTTAAATCCATAAATTCTATTTTAGGATATAAATGTAAGAAGATTTAAAAGGATTCAATCGGGATAAAGCGTTTTATAAAAGCTGAAATTATAGTTATTCCCTCATAACTCTTAACTCTTAACTCTTAACTCTTAACTCTTAACTCTTAACTCTTAACTCTTAACTC
>NZ_JBMDKA010000064.1:0-6185 GCF_057809475.1 Flavobacterium sp. FG19
TTCGTTGGTAGCATTGAAAATATCATGTTCGTCAGTTGTTCCGTCAGGAACATTTCGTCGGTAGCATAATAACGATTGTATAATATATTGTCCCATAGGGACATTTGATAGGAAACAAAAAATGAACGTTATTCCGTTTTTTAATGAATTACAAGCCGTGGTTCCGGATCTTGACAAAGACTGGAAACAAAAATACGCCCTGTTTGTAACGGGTGAAAACCTATATTTGTTTTCAAGAAACCTGCTATCCTTTTACGATCAAAAAACAGAAATGGTTAGAAAACCTTATTTTAAGGATGAAATCGTAGTTCCAATACAAGATAAAATGATTTATTTTGAAGCAGCCCTGAAAGCTTTTGAAACAGGTTCGGAGGATTTAAAACCGAATCTTATTAAAATGCTCGAAGAAACGCCTTTCGAAATATTATTGATTATATTAGGACAAAGGTTAACTTCAGCCAGCAAACGGGACGAAACCGGAATTCCGCCTTCAAAACGGGACCTTATAGAAAGCTGTTTTCAGCCTTACAACAACGAAATTACGATTGCGGTAAGAGCCTGGGAAAAACATGTTGGCAGAACAAAAGATAGCAGATGTGTTTTGGGCGAAATAAAAGGAAACCGTGAACAGAAACGCTTAATGGTAGAAAAACTGGTGCATCATATGATAGGATATCAAACCTGGTGGAATATATTCTACCATTACAAACACGGTTTGGTTTACGAAGTAAGACTCCCAAACGGACAAGGATTGCGATGGTCAGCTGACGGAAAACAATTCATAGGATTTTTAGAAGACTTTTTAGACGAGTAAAATGGAAGAAAATAAGCAGGAAGAAAACAAAAAATATGCTTTTAGCGATGAAGAATGGGCAAACTGCATTAAAGTCTTAACCGCCTTAAAAGATGCTCCGTTCGAAAATCCCGACAATGATTTGTTTGCAGGTTTAGTGGTTAAAATCCATAAAAAAGTCAGAAAAACGATTCGGGATGGAAAGTATACCTTAAAAAAAGAGCAGGTTGATAATTTGAATGAAACAAAGAGGTTTCCGGAAAAAGGAAATCTGATTGGAAGACTTTTTAAACGAATAAAATGAAAGAGACAGAAAACTATTCTTTTAACGATGAAGAGTGGAAAATATGCGTTAAAGTTCTAACAGCTTTAAAGGAAGCACCGTTTGAAAATCCCGATAATGATTTGTTTGCTGGACTCATTACCAAAATCCATAAAAACGCCAAAAAGAACATTCGAAGCACAAGTTATACCGCAAAGAAACAAGAAGATCTAGAGGTAACACTAAATGCAGAACTGGTTGCCAAAGCCTTAAATGGTGAAACCCTATTTGCAGAGAATGAGAACCCAAACGATCAGCAGTTTACAGAACTGAATCTGCCTAAAAACTGTTACGCCTGCAATCAGTCATACAAACTGGCGCATAGTTTTTATACCCGTTTGTGTCCGGCCTGCGCCGAAGAAAATTACGAAAAGCGTTTTCAGAATACCGATCTAAAAGGCCGAAATGTAATTATAACCGGAGGCCGTGTAAAAGTAGGTTTTGCCACCGCTTTACGATTATTGCGAAACAAAGCAAATGTGGTGCTTACAACCCGTTTCCCGGCATTGGCACTCGAACAGTTTCGTCAGGAAAATGATTTTGAAGAATGGAAAGAAAACCTGATCATTTACGGTCTGGACCTGCGAAACCTCAATGCGATAAACGAATTTATTTCGTTTTACAAATCCAAATTTGAAAGTCTGGATATATTGATCAACAATGCAGCACAAACGATAAAATATCCGGATGAATATTATGTGCCGTTGATCCAAAAAGAAGAAAAACTCTTGCTGGAATTCAAATCAAATACCAGACTGATTGCGAACCCAACCAACGTAACCCAGGAAGTAAAAGCACTTGAATATGGTTTCGAAGAAAAAACAGAATTAAAACTAACCCGTTTTGGGCAGCCGGTGGATAATCGGGAAAAAACGAGCTGGAATTCCACTCTCGAAGAAATCAGCATGTATGAACTTGTTGAGGTAAACCTGATCAATCAGATGGCGCCGTATTTTTTGATAAAAGAATTAAAACCGTTGTTTTTAAATTCAGCATTTGAAGAACGTTTTATCATTAATGTAACCTCTTCCGAAGGGATTTTCAGTTACACCAACAAAACGATTTTTCATCCGCATACCAATATGACCAAAGCAGCGCTGAACATGATGACGCTCACATCGGCCAAAGAATTTGCTGAAGATGCTATTTTTATGACCAGTGTAGACGTAGGCTGGATTTCGACAGGAGCAAGGGAAAGCCTTCGAAAAAAACAGTTTGAAGAAGGGTATGTTCCGCCATTGGATTCTGTAGACGGTGCCAGCAGAATTTTCGACCCAATAGTGCAGGGAATAAAAGGAAATACTATATTTGGAGTTCTGTTAAAAAACTACAGGATTTCTCCATGGTAACAGAGGGATAGTAGTTTAAATGGAAAAACAATTGCTGCCCGGCAATGGTTTTGGGTTCAAATCCCAATTATCCTGCTAAGGTGTTAGCTCAATTGGAAGAGCGTCCCCCGCCACTGGGGAAGGTGCAGGTTCGAGTCCAGGCACACCTTTTTTTTAGGTTCAGAGTTACATAGAGGCAGAGGTTCAAAGGGTTTTCTGTAATGCCGATAACTTTCCGAATAAACAGCTATAGAAAATAGCTTAGCGCTTCTGCTCCCGATAACTATCGGGATTGCTGCAAAAAAATAAAGGTGTTAGCTCAATTGGAAGAGCAGCTGTTTGCTAAACAGCAGGATGCGGGTTCGAGTCCCTGCACACCTTTTCATTTTTAAGGTTCAAAGTTACATAGGGACAAAGGTTCAGAGATTTTTTTCTGTAATGTCGATAATTGTTCCCGTAAACAGCTATAAAAAATAGCTCAGCGACTTGGCGTCTTTGCAAGATTAAAAAAGAAAACAAAAACTTAGCGTCTTAGTGCCTTTGCGGCAATTTTTTTTAGGTTCAAAGGTACATAGAAGCAGAGGTTCAAAGGTTCTTCTGTAATGCGGATAATTGTTTTGACAAACAGCTATAAAAAATAACTTAGCATCTTAGTGTCTTTGTGGCAAAAAAAATAGCGTCTTCAAAAAACAAAGTGTTAGTTCAACTGGAAGAACACCTGCCTTTCAAGCAGGAGGCTGCGGGTTCGAATCCCGCTCACTTTACAAATTTTTAATAACAAAAGAAAAATTCAAAACAGAGAAAAAGAACTTAGCGCCTCTGCGAGATTAAAGAAGCAAACAAAAACTTAGCGTCTTAGTGCCTTCGCGGCAAAAAGAAAGCGTCTTTTAAAAAAAACTTAGCATCTTAGTGCCTTTGTGGCAAAGAGAAAAAAAACTTAGCGCCTCTGCAAGATTAAAGAAGCAAACAAAAACTTAGCGTCTTAGTGCCTTTGCGGCAAAAAGAAAGCGTCTTTAAAAAAAAACTTAGCGTCTTAGTGCCTTTGTGGCAAAGAGAAAAAAAACTTAGCGCCTTAGTGGCAAAAAAAAGCACCAGGTATTCAAAAAAAGCCTAAGAAACCCAATTTGTTTTTTAGGCAGATTATAGTATTTTAGTAAGAATGGAAAAGATTATTTATAAAGGTTCGAGGAATGATAAAATCCTGACCGAAAAAGAACTCAAAACAGCAAAATCATACTTTAAAAATTATTATTCCGATAATGATTTGGTTAAAGTCGAATATATAACAGAGAACGGGCATGGCAATTTTACTACTTATTATCTGCAGGTACACGAATCAGTAGAAGAAAAACTGCTCGAAAACAACCAGTTTATAGACAGACATTTTTATCTCAGGTTATTCGAAAAGGCCAACTATACCGTTTATTTGTTTCAAAGCTATAATTTTAGAACACTCGATAAACAATCCGTTATAATAAAGGATAAAGACGAAAATATCGTTGTTGAGTCTTTTAAATCTTTGCAGAGTTATCAGGAATCGACATATACAAAAACGTTGAAAAATAACGCAAAGTATTCGCAGATCGACCGAAAAACCGAAAGGGATTCTATTGTAAAAGTGAACTATTTTGAAAACGGGGATTTCGAATCGGCTTATTTTTCTAATGAAAACAGCGATATGAATTTTGAGGAATTTTTCTTTACCAATGATTTTTCAGAGCGCTACGGATTAAACATCAATAAAGATTTCTTTAAAACATTTTCTCCTGCAATCCCAGATTCTTCCTATACCGTTCCTGAAGTGCATATTGAATATCTGCATTACTACAAAAAGAATAAAATTCCGTTCGAAAAAATATTTACCGAAGTTTATTTCGATAAGGTTTTGTATATCAATAAAAAGAAACGATTAACAGAAAAAATAGAATGCGGAAAAGTAACTTCAAAAACGTTTTATCTTACAGCCGAAGAGCATATAGACGACTTTTTGGCAAACAGGACAAATGGAACAGCTTATTGTTATTATCACCAGCCTGTAGTACAAAATAATTGTACCTGCTGGGAAGTTGTATGTTATAACGAAGACGGTATTTTGACCGAAAAAAGAAAAGAGGTTTATAATTTTCAGCAGCAATTAATAAGTGTGCAGTATCTTATGACCGAAAAAGAAAGAGAGTATACTGCCGAAAAGTTTTGTTACAAAAACAATTACGAATCAGAAGTACTCAGTATTTTCAAATACGACCAAAAGGGCGAATTGTACGATGTCGACGACTGCGATTTTTTCTCGGATTCGATGTGGGATGATAAAGTTTGGGAACCCCTCAATCTAACGCCCGAAACCTATTTCGAAAAAACAAAAGATCCTTTTTTTACTACGTTTTATCCAGAAGTTCCCGAAAGTTCAGCAGATGAAATTGAAATAGTTTTCAGGAACCATTTGGGCGATTTGATTTCAGAAACCGAAACCAGACACATCTATGAATATCAGAAAGAAATAAAAATAAACGGCTTTCTTAAAGAAATAAAAAAGTACAAAGGCAATAGCTGTTGTTTTATAGCCTATTACTGTTCCGATTCAGAAAAACTTACTGATTTTGAATCTTTCCATTATGAGTCAGCAATTTATCACAACAAAAGGCTCGAAAGAGGTTATATCGTATATGATATTCTCGAAAAAACAGCCGGAACACAGGAACCCTTGCGCTATAAAGGCGTTTTGGTACAAGATCCGCTGGGCAGGGAAATTACGAGAGTGATTTTTGAAAATGAAGAAATGGATCTCAAATACGGCCGAAAAACCTATTATGACAGTTTTGTAAAGGAATTAAATAACGAAGAAACCATTATCACCTTTGATGCTTCTAACCGGATTTTAAATTATGAGCGTTACGGAAGTTTGTATTCAGAAGAAGAGTTTAAGGAGCAAATGTTTAACAGCATTTCCAAAACCAATGATGCCTTTTATACTTCTGTTTTTCCGTTTGTTCCCGAAAGCGGTACAGCGATCTATGAACCTTTTATTTATAAAGTAAAACTAAAAAAACAAGAAGACTCATTTGATCCCGAAACCGTAAAATGCCTGTATGACCGTAACCATAAGTTAAAATTTGCCGATGAATATTACAGAAAATGGTGTTTTTTGAAAGATAAACAAGAGTTTGATTTAAAACTACAGGAACTGCTTTTTTACAGTTACAACTGTTTTTTCTATGCAATCCAACCATTTGAAGATCGTCTGGAATGCCATTTTGAATATCATTTACAAATCGAAAAAGATGTTTATTACCCTTTAAAAGGAAAGCTGCAATTGAACCTTCAAAATACTGATTTTACATTTACAACCGAAATACCCAATTTTACATTTGAAAAACTGAAAAACGAATCGCTGGCCTTTTGCATAAACGGAGAAACAATCTGGAACACAGAAATTAAAAGAAAAAAATTAATCCAGTTTTTAAAAGAAGCACTTTAAAGTAATTCAGACCGCTTCCCGTTTTACCTATGAAGAATAAAAACCTTAGCGCCTTCGCGGCAAAAAGAAAGTATCTTTAAAAAAAAAACGCAGCGCCTTAGTGCCTTTGTAGCAAAAAAACAGCGTCTATAAAAAAACTTAGCGTCTTAGTGCCTTCGCAGCAAAAAGAAAGCGTCTTTTAAAAAAAACCTTAGCGTCTTAGCGCCTTCGTGGCAAAAAGAAAGCGTCTTTTAAAAAAAACCTTAGCGTCTTAGCGCCTTCGTGGCA
>NZ_JBMDKA010000065.1:0-6052 GCF_057809475.1 Flavobacterium sp. FG19
TAAAAGTGACTCCGGTGAGCGTTCCTTCAGGATTAACCTTAAATGCAGACGGAACAGTAACCGTTGCACCAAATACACCAGCAGGCATTTACGATGTTGAATACAGCATCTGCGAGATTACCAATCCGTCAAACTGTGATACAGTGATCTCAAAAGTTGTAGTAGACAGCGGTAACCTTGTAGCCAACACAGATAATGTTCCACCAGTTGTTGGGGTAAACCATCCTCAAACCATTGTAAATGTTTTTGATAATGATACCAACAATGGATTACCGGTGTCTGCAGGTGATTTAGATCTTTCAATTTTGGTACCAGATCCAACAGGGTACTTAACATTAAATCCTGATGGAACAGTAACTTTAGGCGCTGATGCACCTAGAGGAACTTATGAGTTGGTATATCAGATTTGTGAGAAGATAAATTCAGGAAATTGCAGCCAGGCTTCTGTAAAAGTAACAGTTGAAGAACCTACCATGACCGTTACAGCCAGCAGTTATTGTTCTAACAATGTACCATATGTACATTATAGTGTAGTGCCGGATAACTTTACTACAACAAGTAAGTTAACGATCAGATGGATTGACAGTGCTAACAATGTAGTAGCAACTCAGACCGGTTTAGAATTAAGTGGTGATATCTTATGGCCTGGAGCTGTTACTGACGGAAACGGAAACGGAACAGACTGGCCGGGATGGGTGTTTGCAAATGGCAAATGGACAGAGGCTGCTGACGGATTTGAAAATACAAAACCAGCCGTTAAAATGGAATTCTCTGTTAACCCAATAGTAACCTATACCGTAAACTATCCGGCAGCGGCACCAGATTGTAATGCAAAACCAACATTTGTAATTGAAGCAAATAACGATTCTGCAGGACCAATAGATGCAACTAAAGGAACCGCAACATCTTTAAATATATTTGAGAATGATAAATTAAACGGTTCAGCAGTTAATCCGGCAGATTTGATTTTAACAATAACAGCGCCAAATGCTAATTTAATTGTAAATGCCGATGGTTCTGTAGAAGTAAAAGCTGGTACACTATCAGGTACTTATCATCTGACTTACCAGATATGCGAGGCTTCAAATCCATCTAACTGCAGCCAGGCCGTTGTGACAGTTGAAGTATTAAATTCAGTTACGCCGGTAGATCCGGAGCCGTCATTGGTTTTAACAGATGATGCGCTTGTAGCCGTTGATGGTATAAACGGATCATTGGAATTTGTGAATGTTTTAGATAATGATTTACTAAACGGTTTACCAATTAATCCTGTTGATGTTATCATTAAGAACCTTTCAGGTAATTCGAACTTTGAATTTAATGCTGACGGAACTGTAAACGTAAAACCAAATACACCGGGAGGTACGTATACAATAGAATATCAGGTTTGTGAAAAAGCGAATCCTAATAATTGCAGTACCGCTATCTTAAATGTATTTGTTGAAGTTCCGGCTATCGCAATTGTCAAAACAGCAGTATTCAATGATGAAAATAACAGCGGAGTTGCCAATGCAGGAGAAACGATTACATACAAATTTGTAGTTACCAATACCGGAAACGTGCCGCTTAAAGGAATTACCATTACAGATCCGCTGCCGGGAGTTATCGTTTCAGGACAGGCGATTGATCTGGATGTAAACGAATCGAATGAAACGAATTTTACAGCGGTTTATAAAATTACACAAGAGGATATTAACCGTGGAAGTGTAAGCAATCAGGCTAGTGTAAAAGGAAACAGCGCCAGAGGAGTTATAGTTGATGATATTTCAGATGATGCAAGTATCAGTGGAGATAAACCAACTGTAATAGAGCTGAACGGATGTATTATAAAAGTCTTTAATGCTTTCTCTCCAAACGGAGACAGCAAAAACACCAGATTCTACATTCAGGGCTTAGAATGTTACCCTGATAATACAGTAGAAATTTACAACCGCTGGGGAGTTCTGGTTTTTGATATGGACCGTTATAATAATGAAGACAGAGCGTTTAAAGGATATTCATACGGACGTACCACAGTAAAACAATCAGACGGGCTTCCGGTAGGAACTTATTTCTATATTCTGAAATACAAAGACAGCGATTCTAAACCGCACGAAATCTCAGGTTACTTATATATTAATAAATAAAAATTACAAACGGCTTAGATGAGCTGAGCCGTTTTTAAAATCTTTATAGATGAAAAAATTAGGTTTAATTTTTATGTTTTTTACAATTGTGTGTTCAGCACAGCAGGATGCTCAGTACACACAATATATGTACAATACGATCGGGGTCAATCCCGCTTATGCCGGTTCGCGTGGTGTGCTGAGTGTTTTTGGTTTATACCGTACACAATGGATTGGACTTGACGGAGCTCCGGAAACAAGTACTTTCTCTGTAAACACACCTTTAAACAATAGTAATTTAGGATTGGGGGTTTCGCTGGTAAACGACAAAATCGGGCCAACAAACGAGAATACCCTGTCGGCAGATTTGTCTTACAGCGTGCCAACTTCTGAATCCTTCAAGCTTTCATTCGGGATCAAGGCAACAGCCAATCTTTTTAATCTGGACGCCAGCAAACTGAGTTACGAAGATCAGAATGACCCAATGTTTCAGGATATAAAAAACAAATTTACACCCAATATTGGAGCCGGGATTTACTGGCATTCAGACCGTGCTTATGTCGGATTATCTGTTCCAAATTTCATCGAAACCAATCGTTATGATGATAATGATACGGCCATTTTCAAAGAAAAAATAAACTACTACTTTATGGCAGGTTACGTGTTTAATCTGGATCGTTTGGAGTATGTAAAGTTCAAGCCGGCTTTATTGACCAAAATGGTAGAAGGTGCCCCTTTGCAGGTAGATGTTTCGGGTAACTTTATGTTTAATGACAAATTCGTTCTGGGACTGGCGTATCGATGGAGTGCTTCGGTAAGTGCAATGGCAGGTTTTCAGGTATCTAAAGGAATGTATATCGGATACGGTTATGATCATGAAACCACACAATTAAGAAGATACAATTCAGGATCACATGAAATTTTCCTTCGTTTTGACTTTTTCAATAATTACAGCAAACTTACCTCACCAAGATTCTTTTAATTGATTTAATTATGAAGATTAAAAATATAACCTATTCCTTTTTGTTCTTTTGCTTCTGCTTTATTGCAAATGCTCAGACAGCCAGTATAAAAAATGCCGACGAGAAGTACGACAGCTACGCTTACGCAGATGCTATAAAAGCGTATGAAAATTTGGTAAAAAAAGGAGTTAAAGAAGAAAGAATATTTCAAAGACTTGGCAATTCCTATTACTTTATAGGAGAATTAAAAGAAGCTTTACAATACTATCAGGAGCTTTTTATAATTAACGAAAATCAGGAACCGGAATATTTTTATAAATATGCCCAGTGTTTAAAATCGGATGGTAATTATACTAAGGCAGATGAAATTCTGGAAAAATTCAGTCAAAAAGCGCCTGCCGACAAAAGAGCTGTTTTATTCCTGAAAAACAGAAGTTATCTGGAAGATATTAAAGCCAATTCTGGTCGTTTTGATATTGTAGATGCCGGAATTAATTCTAAAGACTCTGATTACGGAAGTACTGTTTTAGATAATAAACTAGTATTTACGTCATCCAGAGATACCGGTATGATCATCAAAAAAAACTTTAAATGGACCAATAAAGCGATTTCGACTTTATATGCCGTTGATTTAAATCCTGACGGAAGCATCGGAAAACCAAAACTGTTTCACAAAAACAACCTAAAAGTAAATTTCAATCAGTCTACACCGGTTTTTACAAAAGACGGAAAAACCATGTATTTTACCAGAAACAACTCAGTAGATGGTAAAAGAAGAGAGAATGAAAATAAAATTACCTTTTTAAAACTCTATAAAGCGGTATTAATTGATAACGAATGGAAAGAAGTTCAGGAGTTACCATTTAACAGCGATGAATACAGTGTAGCCCATCCGGCTTTAAGTATTGACGAAAAAACACTATACTTTGCATCGGATATGCCGGGAACGTTTGGACTTTCGGATATCTTTAAAGTAAGTATAGAGGCCGACGGTACTTTTGGGAAACCCGAAAATCTGGGGCCTGAAATTAATACCGAAGGAAGAGAAACTTTCCCTTTTATTTCGGACGAAAATGAATTGTATTTCGCAACCGATGGAAGACCCGGTTTAGGCGGACTTGATATTTATGTTTCAAGAATCAACAAAGACGGTTCTTTTGATGAAGTACAAAACGTAGGAGAACCTGTAAACAGTAAACAGGACGATTTTGCTTTTATGATTAACAGCAAAAACAGAAATGGTTTTTTCTCTTCCAACAGAGTAAACGGCCACGGTCTTGACGATGTATACCGATTTACCGAAAACCGCAGGTTAATCTGCGAACAGCAGATTTCCGGAATAGTTACAGATCAGGAAACAAACGAAGTACTTGCCAATGTTACTTTGATTTTATTTGACGAAGCAGGCAAGTCGGCAGTTGAAGCAAAAACAGATGCCAGCGGAAATTATGTTTTTTCGAATGTAAAATGCGGTAAAAAGTATTTTATAAAAACATCCAAAGAAGACTATTTGTTTAAAGAAGTTTCCATAACCCTTAAAAAAGCAAATGGTTCGGCCACGCTGCCTATTGCTTTAGAAAAGAAACCAAAACCTATAACCGCAATTCCGGTTGTAATAAAAACAAACAATACAATCAAACCCGTTAAAGTTACCATTACAGTAGGAACCGATTTAGGTAAACTATTAAAAATACCAATGAACTTTTTTGATTTAGGAAAAGCCACAATCAAAAAATCATCAGAACCACAATTGCAGAAAATCGTAGATGTTTTAAACCAATATCCAACTATAAAAATCGATATTCGTTCGCATACAGACAGCCGTTCTTCTTCTGAAAGCAATCAGATCCTGTCAGACAAAAGAGCCCAGTCTACAAAAGACTGGCTGATAAGCAAAGGAATTGACGGAGGCCGATTAACAGCAAAAGGATACGGAGAAACTCAATTAGTAAATAAATGTGCCGATGGTGTAAAATGTACCGAACAGGAACACCAGCAAAACCGCCGAAGCGAGTTTATAATCGTAAGTTTATAAAATAACAAAAAGACCTTTCTATCTTAGTAAAGGTCTTTTTTATTTAGTAAACAACATTGTTATTTTTTTCAATAAGCATCTCGCTAATTTCGCTTAAAAATTCCATTTCAGTCAAAGGAAACATTTCCAGAACCGTTTCTAAAACAAGAGCTACATTCACAGGCTGATTTGGGCTGGTCTGCGAAGTTTTATGCCCTTCCTGTTCCAGTGTTAAAATACACATTTTAAGCATATTGGTTATTACACAGCCCAGTTCATAATAATTTATAAATTTAATCTGAGCAGCACTACTTCTGGTGTTATCACTGGCTGGCTGTAAAGTACGAAAATATAGAGAGGTAAGTCTCTTTAAATTATCTAAATTTTTGATTTCGTTTGATTCCATAATTAAGTTATGAATTAGGTGTTTTTTTTATTATTTCCAACATACGATAATATGTTGTTAGGTACTTTTCTTATTTTTTTATAAATGTATTTAAAAGCAAAAAGAATTTGTACGACATATATGTCGTGTTGATAAGTTTTATAGGTAGAAAATAATATCGGTTAAGAGAGCCGTTAGGCTCGAAACATTTTGTAGGGCCGGATTTTAATCCGGTTTAAAATAGATGACCCAAAACAAAAGAGCCGTAGGTTCGACACATATTTAGCAAAGAAATGAACCGTTCCTATGGAACTCATTTGATGTTGTTCAATTTATTTCAACGGATTAAAATCCGCTGCTACAATATTTTTCATTCCGATGGAATTCATAATATACTTATAGCAAATATTTTCCTCACAATTAAAAATCCCCAAATAGCAAGAAAGAGCCGTTAGGCTCGAAACATTTAGCAGGGCCGGATTTTAATCCGGTTTAAATAGATGACCCAAGATTAAAGAGCCGTAGGTTCGGCACATATTTAGCAAAGAAATGAACCGTTCCTATGGAACTCATTTGATGTTGTTCA
>NZ_JBMDKA010000066.1:0-4310 GCF_057809475.1 Flavobacterium sp. FG19
AATGCTTTGAATCAGCTGAGTTAAATACCTTATTTTACTAGATTGCTATCATTTTCTGATTGCCAATAAAAATACACAGCTGGATTTTGTATTTGCAGGCCTTTTCCAAAAAAGTGAAATATTTTTTTATTGTATTGTTTATCAAACTGCTGTAAATTTAATAAGTAACTTTACCCCTACTTATTTTATTTTTATTTTTCTCTGTAAATTTCAAATTCTCCATTTACAACTTCCTCTATATACTGATCTTCAGAAACTATCTCTTCAGAAATTATCATTTCCCAGGTACCTGCATATTTTTTCTCACTTTCATCATAAAAACCAAGATACTCTATATTGGGATGCTGCAAATTTTTATCGACTATAATAGTTCCATTTTCGTCTTTGTAATAATTGTAGGGATAGTTTACAATAAAGCTAATTATATCGTTGTCAATAAATCCTTTTACTAAAATAGGTTCTACGAAAATATTTTTGGATTCGGAATCGGTCGATGTTCCTGTAAATGAATTGTTATTAAAAGTCAGCTCCATTTGAAATTCTACTTCTATATAGCTGTCAATAACCTCATATCCTTGTAGATATGTAAAAAAGCCTTTCCAAATTTGCTTATTATCAACAATTCTCATAGATGTAAATTAAGAGTTTTAGTTTTTATTATGCTTTTCGTGAACTATATCAATCTAAGTAATAAAAGTTTACAATAATAAAGAAAAACATTATCGATCTTAACATAGGAACTAATAAAAATTACATAAAGTCATTTACGAAATAAGTGAATAAAGAAAAATCGATATGATTTTAATAGAGTTGACAGAATTTCTTGGTGATAGTAACTTGTTCCGATTTTTCATCGGAAGGTTCGAACCCCCGGCCACTTCCGATGAAAAATCGGAATGCTCTGAACCAGCTGAGCTAATCTTTGATTTTAATTAATTCCTCAATTTTAATTCTGCTTTTCCAGGATTTAATTTGCAGTTCTCTTTTATATGCCAGCTCTTTTGCTGCGTAGTTTTCGGTGTAAACTACTTTCCAGTCATTTACATTTCCGGTAAAACCTTTACTTTTTTGATTATGACGAGTAAGTCTTTCTTCTAAATCAGAAGTAAATCCAATATAGTATCTATTCTTGCTTTCACTAAATAATATGTAAACAATAAAACCTATAAAGTGTATTAAAGCAAAAAACTCCAAAATCTAATGACTTTGGAGTTTTTGGAATTTTGTGGGCGATGATAGCTTGTTCCGATTTTTCATCGGAAGGTTCGAACCCCCGACCACTTCCGATGAAAAATCGGAATGCTCTGAACCAGCTGAGCTAATCTTTGATTTTAATTAATTCCTCAATTTTAATTCTGCTTTTCCAGGATTTAATCTGTAGTTCTCTTTTATATGCCAGCTCTTTTGTTGCATAGTTTTCGGTGTAAACTACTTTCCAGTCATTTACATTTCCGGTAAAACCTTTACTTTTTTGATTATGACGAATAAGTCTTTCTTCTAAATTGGAGGTAAAACCAATATAAAATTTATTCCTGCTTTCGCTGAATAATATGTAAACAATAAAATCCATAAAGTGTATTAAAGCAAAAAACTCCAAAATCTAATGACTTTGGAGTTTTTGGAATTTTGTGGGCGATGAGGGGTTCGAACCCCCGACCCCCTCGGTGTAAACGAGGTGCTCTGAACCAGCTGAGCTAATCGCCCTATTTTATAAGGTTGCTATCATTTTCTGATTGCGAGTGCAAATATAAAGCTAGATTTTGTATTTGCAAGTCTTTTTTAGAAAAAAAAGAGAAATATTTTCTACTATATTATTTATCAAACTATTGCAAATTCAATAAGAAAGTTCGCCTCCCGGCCACTTCCGATAAAAATCGGAATGCTCTGAACCAGCTGAGCCAATCGCCCTATTTTATTCTTGCTGTTATTTTGTGATTGCGAGTGCAGATATAAAGCTGGATTTTATATTTGCAAGCCTTTTTTAGAAAGATAAAGAAGGATATCTTCAATTATATTATTTATCAAACCACTGTAAATTCAATAGGAAAGTTCGATCTGCGATCACTTCCGATAAAAATCGGAATGCTCTGAACCAGCTGAGCTAATCGCCCTGTCTTACTAATCTGTTAGTGATTACAGATATAAAGCTGGATTTTATATTTGCAAGCCTTTTTTAGAAAAAAAAGAGTAATTATTTTAATATTATTTACTCTTACTTCTGCAAATTCATCATCTTTATTAAAATCAATTCCACTTTAAAAAAAATACAAATAGAAATTCTCGTTTTCTTATAATTTCGTTAAAAAATAAATTCGGGGGTTCTAATTCATAATATTACTTTGTTGTGAATTGCTATAGTCATACATTTGCATACCTAAAAATAGTATACTCTAATGGCACGATTTAAAGAAAATGATTTACCCAAATCAAAAATAACGGCTACTTCACTCAACAAAGCAAAAACCATATTTACATACGCAGGAAACCATAAATGGAAATTTTTCATTGGATTGATTTTTCTACTTTTAACAGGTGCCACTGCCCTTGCCTTTCCTAAATTAATGGGAATGCTTGTAGATTGTGTGAAAAATAAAAACAACGATCAGGCCAATCAGATTGCTTTTGGATTAATTGGAATCCTGTTTTTACAATCCTTCTTTTCCTTTTTCAGATTGTCGTTATTCGTAAATTTTACCGAAAATACGCTGGCTAACCTTCGTCTTGCCTTATACACCAATCTGGTAAAGCTGCCAATGACGTTCTTCTCTCAAAAAAGGGTTGGGGAATTGAATAGCCGTATTAGTGCCGACATCACACAAATTCAGGATACTTTAACGACTACTATTGCTGAATTCCTGCGTCAGTTTATCCTCATCATTGGAGGAATCATACTACTGGCAACCGAAAGTTTAAAACTCACTTTATTAATGCTTTCGGTAGTACCTTTAGTCGCTATTGCGGCCGTAGTATTTGGAAGGTTTATTAGAAAATATTCAAAAAAAGTACAAGATCAGGTTGCCGAAAGTCAGGTAATTGTAGAAGAAACTATGCAGGGCATTAGTATTGTAAAAGCTTTTGCTAACGAATGGTACGAAATTGCCCGTTACAAAGGAAAAATCAGCGACGTAGTAAAACTGGCCATCAAAGGCGGTCAATATCGCGGTTACTTTGCTTCTTTTATTATTTTCTGTTTATTTGGTGCCATTGTAGCTGTTGTCTGGTTTGGTGTTCGTTTAAGCATAGCCGGAGAAATGAGCGTAGGACAATTAATCTCATTCGTATTATATTCAACCTTCGTAGGAGCTTCTTTTGGCGGAATTGCTGAGTTATATGCTCAAATACAAAAAGCAATTGGAGCAACCGAAAGAGTTTTTGAATTATTAGACGAAAGCCCGGAAAAAATCAATTCAACTCCAAACAAAGATCAGGAAAAGATAAAAGGCAATGTTACGTTCAGTAATGTAGCTTTTAGCTACCCAACACGTCAGGAGATTCAGGTATTGAAGGATGTAAATTTCAAGGCAGAATTCGGACAGAAAATAGCGATTGTTGGGCCAAGCGGCGCAGGAAAATCAACCATTTCTTCCCTTTTATTGAGATTTTATGATATTACTTCCGGAGAGATTACAATTGATGGTAAAAGTATCTACGATTATGATCTGGAAGACCTTCGTGGTAACATGAGTATTGTACCGCAGGACGTTATTCTTTTTGGCGGGACAATCAGAGAGAATATCGCTTACGGAAAACCAGACGCTACAAATGATGAAATCATAGCTGCCGCTAAACAAGCCAATGCTTTTAATTTTGTTGATGGTTTCCCGGAAAAGTTTGAAACACTGGTTGGAGAAAGAGGTGTTAAACTTTCAGGTGGTCAGCGTCAGCGTATAGCTATTGCAAGAGCCTTGCTTAAAAATCCAAGTATATTAATCTTAGACGAAGCCACTTCATCTTTGGACAGTGAAAGTGAAAAACTGGTTCAGGAAGCTTTAGAAGTATTAATGGAAGGAAGAACTAGTATTATCATTGCTCACCGACTTTCAACAATCAGAAATGCAGATAAAATCCTGGTTCTGGACAACGGAAAAATTTCTGAAGAGGGAACACATCAGGAACTGATAAATCTTGAAAACGGAATTTATAAAAACCTAAGTAATCTGCAGTTTAGTAACTCTTAAATAAAAATTCCAAATTTTTTAAATTCCAAATTCCAATAAAAAAGCTTCAATGAAAATTGAAGCTTTTTTATGTAAACTGTAAACTGTAAACTGTAAACTGTAAACTGTAAACTGTAAACTGTAAACTGTAAA
>NZ_JBMDKA010000067.1:0-2906 GCF_057809475.1 Flavobacterium sp. FG19
GGGAAAAGGGTGTACATAAGCTTACGGATTATTAGTACTACTCGACTATGACATTACTGCCTTTACATCTGTAGCCTATCAACGTGGTCATCTTCCACGATCCTTAAAAGAAATCTCATCTTGTGGTGGGTTTCGCGCTTATATGCTTTCAGCGCTTATCCCTTCCCAACGTAGCTACTCTGCGGTGCCCCTGGCGGGACAACAGATACACTAGAGGTTAGTCCAATTCGGTCCTCTCGTACTAGAATCAGATCCACTCAAATTTCTAACGCCCGCAGTAGATAGAGACCGAACTGTCTCACGACGTTCTGAACCCAGCTCGCGTGCCACTTTAATGGGCGAACAGCCCAACCCTTGGGACCTTCTCCAGCCCCAGGATGTGACGAGCCGACATCGAGGTGCCAAACCCCCCCGTCGATATGAGCTCTTGGGGGAGATCAGCCTGTTATCCCCGGCGTACCTTTTATCCTTTGAGCGATGGCCCTTCCATGCGGAACCACCGGATCACTATGCTCTACTTTCGTACCTGATCGACCTGTATGTCTCTCAGTCAAGCTCCCTTATGCCATTGCACTCTACGCACGGTTACCAAGCGTACTGAGGGAACCTTTAGAAGCCTCCGTTACTCTTTTGGAGGCGACCACCCCAGTCAAACTACCCACCAAGCAATGTCCCCCACAATATGGGGTTAGGCCTCAGATAAACAAAGGGTTGTATTTCAACAATGACTCCACAACGCCTGGCGACGCCGCTTCATAGTCTCCAACCTATCCTACACATCATTTATCCAAGGTCAATACTAAGCTATAGTAAAGGTGCACAGGGTCTTTTCGTCCCACTGCGGGTAAACGGCATCTTCACCGTTACTACAATTTCACCGAGCTCATGGCTGAGACAGTGTCCAGATCGTTACACCATTCGTGCAGGTCGGAACTTACCCGACAAGGAATTTCGCTACCTTAGGACCGTTATAGTTACGGCCGCCGTTTACTGGGGCTTCAATTCAATGCTTCTCCGAAGATAACATCTCCTCTTAACCTTCCAGCACCGGGCAGGTGTCAGGCCCTATACTTCATCTTACGATTTTGCAGAGCCCTGTGTTTTTGATAAACAGTCGCCTGGACCTCTTCACTGCGGCCCCGATTGCTCGGGGCGACCTTTCTCCCGAAGTTACAGGTCTATTTTGCCTAATTCCTTAGCCATGAATCTCTCGAGCACCTTAGGATTCTCTCCTCAACTACCTGTGTCGGTTTACGGTACTGGTACTAACTACCTGAAGTTTAGAGGTTTTTCTTGGAAGCCCTTAGGCGCACTATCTCTTTGTCCGAAGACTCCGAGTACTATCGTATTTCACCAGTTCCTGCGCATTTTACTACAGGACCTATAGCTAGGTACTTTAACGAACTATTCCGTCAGTTCGCGGCGCTTTCATCACTCCGTCACCCCATCACAGTAATTAGTAGTACGGGAATATTAACCCGTTGGCCATCGACTGTCCCTTTCGGGTTCGCCTTAGGTCCAGACTAACCCACAGCTGATTAGCATAGCTGTGGAAACCTTAGTTTTTCGGTGTGCGGGTTTCTCGCCCGCATTATCGTTACTTATGCCTACATTTTCTTTTCTAACCAGTCCAGCTCTCCTTACGAAAAACCTTCAACCCTGTTAGAATGCTCCCCTACCACTTACAGTAAACTGTAAATCCATAGCTTCGGTAATATGTTTATGCCCGATTATTATCCATGCTCGTCCGCTCGACTAGTGAGCTGTTACGCACTCTTTAAATGAATGGCTGCTTCCAAGCCAACATCCTAGCTGTCTGGGCAGACAAACCTCGTTCTTTCAACTTAACATATATTTGGGGACCTTAGCTGATGGTCTGGGTTCTTTCCCTCTCGGACTTGGACCTTAGCACCCAAGCCCTCACTGCTGGGAAACATTATATAGCATTCGGAGTTTGTCAGGAATTGGTAGGCGGTGAAGCCCCCGCATCCAATCAGTAGCTCTACCTCTATATAACTATCGCCAGCGCTGCACCTAAATGCATTTCGGGGAGTACGAGCTATTTCCGAGTTTGATTGGCCTTTCACCCCTACCCACAGGTCATCCGAAGACTTTTCAACGTCAACCGGTTCGGTCCTCCACTGTGTGTTACCACAGCTTCAACCTGCCCATGGGTAGATCACACGGTTTCGCGTCTAACACTACTGACTAAAGCGCCCTATTCAGACTCGCTTTCGCTGCGGATCCATACCTGAAGTACTTATCCTTGCCAGCAGCGTTAACTCGTAGGCTCATTATGCAAAAGGCACGCCGTCACCCCACAAAAGGGCTCCGACCGCTTGTAAGCGTATGGTTTCAGGATCTATTTCACTCCGTTATTCACGGTTCTTTTCACCTTTCCCTCACGGTACTGGTTCACTATCGGTCTCTCAGGAGTATTTAGCCTTAGCGGATGGTCCCGCCAAATTCAGACAGGGTTTCACGTGCCCCGCCCTACTCAGGATACCACTATCCATTACATTTATTACCCATACGGGGCTATCACCCTCTATGGCGTCACTTTCCAGTAACTTCCGGTTCTGCATGCATGAAATGTCGTGGTCCTACAACCCCAAATATGCCGTAACATAATTGGTTTGGGCTAATCCGCGTTCGCTCGCCACTACTTACGGAATCACTTTTGTTTTCTTCTCCTCCGCCTACTTAGATGTTTCAGTTCAGCGGGTTTGCCCACCTATCGGTGTACTATATCTTCAATATAGTGGGTTGCCCCATTCGGATATCTGCGGATCAATCTGTGTGTGCCAGTCCCCGCAGCTTTTCGCAGCTTATCACGTCCTTCTTCGCCTCTGAGAGCCTAGGCATTCCCCATACGCCCTTATTTTGCTTATTGTACTTAATTTTAG
>NZ_JBMDKA010000068.1:0-2643 GCF_057809475.1 Flavobacterium sp. FG19
TGCAAATTCCGGTGATATTGATCACCCCATTCCAATTTAAAGTGAGCACCTGATTCCAGTTCAAAATGACCACCTAATTCCGGAGCAAAATGACCACCTCCGTTTTGATTAAAAACTATATTTTTTCATCTGTTAATTAGTATTCAAATATAATAAAATATCACTCTTTGTTTATTCCTCTTTTCTTTCTCATCGATTCTCCATGTAATTCAAGCCTGTGAGATTGGTGTATCAGTCTGTCTAATATTGCATCGGCTATCGTTTTTTCTCCAATGATATCATACCAGCCCTGAACTGGGATTTGTGATGTCACGATTATAGAGCCGTTATTATGCCTGTCCTCTATGATCTCTAAAAGAGTAATTCGGTTATGGCTGTCAAGTGCCTGGAGTCCAAAATCATCAAGTATTATAACATCCTGTCTTTGTATTTTGGTAAGTTCCCGCAGATAAGTACCATCTGCTTTAGCCATTTTTAGTCTAGCGAATAATTTTGAGGTATTAAAATAACTTACCTTAAAACCTTGTATACAGGCTTGATAACCTAATGCGGTACCTAAATAACTTTTACCAACCCCGGTACTTCCAGTGATTAAGATGTTTTCGTTTTTCTCTATAAATTCGCATTCTGCCAGACGCAGTACCATGTTTCGGTCCAGATTACGTGATACATCAAAATTGATACTTTCAATATTTGATTTGTAATGGAATTTGGCATTAGTGATACTTCGTTCAATACGACGATTGTACCTTTCATCCCATTCTGCATCAATAATCATCGATACAAACTGGTCAAGGGTATAATGATCTGTTTTTCCGCTTTCAATGGCTGTTTTAAAAGCATTAAACATGCCATAAAGCTTCATCTGTTTCATTTTGGTAACTGTGGATTCATTCATTTTTTCAAGATTTAATTTAGTTATAATAGTGTTTTCCTCTTATGTTACTGTGATTGGGAAGTTCCTGCTCAGGTTCTTGATCAAAATCAATATGATCCAAGTTGTTTTCTAAAATATTTTGTATGGTCTTAAAATTGTAAATTTTAAAATCAAGTGCCCGCCTGCAGGCATTTATTAATCGCTGTCTACCTACCTTTTTTTCAAAATTCAGTATTCCTAAACAACTTTTATAAGCCTGTTCTGGATGATTTCTGCTTTCGATTATCTGCATTATATATTCTCCTACTGACTCATCAATATTATTAGCCCATTCAATGAAGCGGGCTGCACTCCATTGGGCTACAAATTGATGTGTACTGGCTAAATGCTCAGGGGTTGTTGTATAGACATAAGGTTTGTAGTTTCTTGGATGTACAGCTATTCGATTGTATTTATAATAAATCTCTACCGTTGATTTGGTATATAACAGCTTTGCTTTCTTTTTTACATATTGATACGGAACGCTGTAATAGTTTTTGTCCTGGCTTAATTGAACATGACCGTTTTGCATTACTGTTGCAAAAGATTGGTATTTAATTTCAAAACGATCTTGTGGCAGTGGACGCAGTTTTTCTTTCTCGTCTTCTAAAAATAATTCAAAGCGGGAATAAGGGCGTCCTGTTAGTTTTCTGTTATTATGAGAGTCAAGTAAATCCCAGATCTGCTGATTTAATTCTTCCAGAGAAAAGAACTTGGTTTCTTTTATGGTTACATAAATCCTTCGATATAATATCTTAACAGCTCCTTCAACTAATGATTTGTCTCTGGGCCTGTAAGCTCTGGCAGGCAGGATTGTAGTTTCGTAGTGTTCTGCTAAATCAGCCAGGGTTTCATTGATTGTCGGTTCAAAACGACTGCTTTTTATTACTGCAGATTTTAAATTATCCGGAACAATGGCAGCAGGAGTACCTTCAAAAAAGCGCATGGCATTCTCTACTGAGTCAACAAAGTTTTCCTTTTGCTGGCTCATGGAAGCTTCAGCATACGTGTATTGGCTAGCGCCTAATATTGCTACAAAAAATTGTACTTCTTTGACTTCTCCGGTATCTATATCAATAATTGAGAGTGTCTTTCCGGCATAATCAACATACATTTTATCACCAGCCTTATGGTTCATATGCATGACCGGATTAACTCGTTTGCCCCATATATTGTAGTGATAATGAAATTGTGAAGTTCGATAACCATCAGGATTTACAGCGATATATTGTTCCCACATATGCTGTACGGTAACGCCAACTTTTTTTAGTTCGCGTTCCATTTTAGGAAAAAAATCATAAAGTGTCTGTAATCTAGGGCTAATGGCCTCTACACTAGTCTGGGAGAATAAAAGTTCCAGCTCTGCATCGGTTTTTTGGTCGATTAATTCAAAGCTCAATCCGAGAACTTCAAATAAAGAAATATATTTCTTTACCGTATTTCTTGAAAGGGATAAGTAGCTACTTATAAATAACTTACTCTTTCCATTACAATAGAATTTAATTACTTTTCTAATTTTACTCATGTCTGTTATTTTGTTTGCCATAATCCGTATATTTTTAACGAATGTATGGTTCTAACAACATGAAAAAATCAATAGTTTTTAATCCTTAATTAACCACAAAACTTGGTGGTCAATTTGCTCCGGAATCAGGTGGTCAGTTTGCTCCGGAACGGGTGGTCAATTTACTCCGGAATTAGGTGGTCAAATTGACCGGTTTTTCCAC
>NZ_JBMDKA010000069.1:0-2302 GCF_057809475.1 Flavobacterium sp. FG19
GTGACAAACATAGCCAGCGGTTTGAACCGCTGGAACGCATCGGATATGATCGTATCGTATATAATATTGCTGTTGATTTAGCTTTCGTTTCCCGCGGTTGAAACCACGGGTTATGTTTTAGTATAACTATCGGGCTTGCATAAACTTCTGCGTTATTGTGGTTAAATATAAAGCAAAAAAAACAGCCCAATAACCACAAAGAGCTGTTTTAAAACTTGCGTTTTTAACTTTACTAACTATCTAACCTTAGTTTTATACTTATGAGAAGTATAACTTGTTTAGCGTACTGCTACGCTAGTATTTTTGTCAGCTACTGTTTTGTAAACTGATGAAATTGCTTTTGAAGATAAAGTGCTTACATTATTGTTTACACTTATTTGATATTTAACTTTTTTAGTACTGTCTTCTACTTCAAGGAAATAAGTTCCGTCAGGAAAATCCTGTAAGTTGAAAGTTCTTAAGATACCGTCTTTTCCTGAAGCATTTTCAGAATATAATACAGTACCGTCATTATCATATATAGTCAATTTTGCTTTCTGTAATTGATTTACTCCAAAAGAGATCAATTTTCCATTTTGTAATACATGAAGATTAAAGTCCTCATTCCCATCAATCGCATAAGTGCTTGCTCCTGCAAAAAGTGCTGCACATACTAAACTTAATTTTACAATCTTTTTCATAGTATTTGTTTTTAAAATTTTTAGCTCTAAATCTCTGATGTAAAATTAGTACGACTGTATCTATTTTATATCAACTCTATTTTCCAATTTATGTGCTATATTCTCATTTACGAAACCGTTATAGGTTAAAATTTGAATTTTTTTAGGTGTTTTTGTTAATTAGGCTATTATTTTTCAAATATTTCTAAATGTTAATGTTTTTATCAGGCCTGTAAAAATCTTACATAAATAATAAATGTCTATAAAAGAAGTAGAATAAATGCGATATATTAAAAAAATAAGGAATAAAAATATGGGTCTTCCAAAAATGATCGTTTTAAGGGGTGTTGGCTGAATTGAATTTGATGAAAAATTCTCATTTACGAAACCGTTATAGGTTAATTTTTAAATTATATTAGGCGATTTTGTTAAATTTGCTATTATTTTTTAAAGAAATTATCATGAAGACGAACGCCCCAGCTCTTGAAGTGATAACTAACTCATACGGAAGTTCTTTTACCTACACTAAACACGCCGAAAAGACCAATAGTAAAGCTCATTTATGGCATTATCATCCAGAGATTGAGTTGGTTTATATAAATGGCGGGGCAGGGAAAAGACAAATAGGAAGCCATGTTTCCTATTATACAAATGGTAGTTTGATTCTGATAGGCTCTAATTTGCCGCATTGCGGTTTTACAAACGAACAAACGGGAAATATAAACGAAACGGTTATACATATTAAACCTGAATTTTTAGGAAACAACTTTTTTGCTGTTCCCGAAATGAAAAAGATTCAGAATGTTTTGAGTCAGTCTAAAGGCGGAATTGCTTTTGGTGGCGAAACAAAAAAAAGAATCGGGAAGAAAATCGAAATGATGGAAGAGCAGCTTCCGTTTCAGCGTTTGTTAACACTTTTAAGTATTCTGGATGAACTAGATTCCTCTGAAGAATATACCATGCTGAATGCTGATGGCTTTGCTATGGAATTACAGACACAGGACAGCGACCGAATGAATGTAGTCTTTAATTATGTAAAAGATAATTTCCAGCAGCCCATTGCGATCGACGAAGTTTCGAATCTGGTAAGCATGACGACCCCTTCTTTCTGCCGTTATTTTAAGAAGATCTCCAATAAAACGTTTACCGAATTTGTAAACGAATACCGACTGGTACATGCTTCAAAACTTCTGGCCGAAAAACCGATAAGCATAAATGAAGTATGTTACGAAAGCGGTTTTAACAATTTCAGTCACTTTAGTAAATCGTTTAAGCAGTATACGGGTAAAAGTGCTTCACAATACCGTCACGAGCATAAGATTATAATTAGCTAATTTTTAGCTTGTAATTTTTATTAGCCACGAATTCACGAATTTTATTTACTATTAATTCGTGAATTCGCGGATATTTTATTTTTGCCACAGATTATACGGATTAAGAGGATTTTTTTTTTTTGCCACGAATTGCACGAATTTTCACGAATTGTTTTGTGTAAATTCGGGTAATTCGCGGCTATTCCTTTTTTCATTCCAGTATATAAATCCTTTTAATCTGTGCAATCAGTGGCGGAAAACGAACCAATTTGAAGAATAAATTCGTGAATTCGTGGCTATTTTATTTTAGCCACAGATTATGTGGATTAT